>CAZUAK010000074.1:0-10086 GCA_964618395.1 uncultured Sangeribacter sp. | reverse complement strand
GCGCCTGGTCGAGAGCCTTCTCGAGCACTTCGTAGCTGAGGCCGTCACACTTGATATCCATCTGGGTTGCGGTGATGCCCTCGGTGGTTCCGGTCACCTTGAAGTCCATGTCGCCGAGGTGGTCCTCGTCGCCGAGGATGTCGGAGAGGATGGCATACTTCACGTTGCCCTTGTCAGAGATGAGGCCCATGGCCACGCCGGCAACGGGACGCTTCATCTTCACGCCGGCGTCGAGCAGCGCGAGAGTGCCGCCGCAGACGGTAGCCATAGAAGAGGAGCCGTTAGACTCGAGGATATCGCTGACGATACGGCAGGTATAGGGGAAACCTTCGGGGAACATGCGCTTCAGTGCGCGGTGTGCGAGGTTTCCGTGACCGATCTCACGACGGCCCACGCCACGCTGCGGACGAGCCTCGCCGGTAGAGAAGGGAGGGAAGTTATAGTGAAGGAGGAAACGCTCCTTTGACTGGTTGAGGACGTCGTCGATGATTTTCTCGTCGAGTGTGGTGCCGAGAGTCGCTGTCACGAGGGCCTGGGTCTCACCACGGGTGAAGATGGCGGCTCCGTGAGGACCGGGGAGATAGTCGACCTCGCACCAGATGGGGCGGATTTCGGTGGTCTTGCGGCCGTCGAGGCGGATGCCCTCGTCGAGCACGCAGCGGCGCATGGCCTCCTTCTCAACGTCGTGATAGTAACGCTTGACCATGGCGATACGCTGGTCAGCGGTATATTTTTCGAGCTGCTCCTCGGTCATCTCGGGGAGGCTGTCGATATATTCGTCGCGGATGGCCTTGAAAGACTCGCTGCGCCAGTGCTTGTCGGCAGAGCCGGCCTTGGCGATGGCGTAAGCCTTGTCATAGCACTTCTCGCGGACGTCGGCGCGGAGCTCGTCGTCGTTGATTTCGTGGTTATACTCGCGCTTGACCTCCTTGCCGGCCTCCTTCATGAGTTCGATCTGGGCCAGGCAGTGCTTTTTGATTTCGGCGTGGGCGACCTTTAGTGCTTCGAGGAGTTCGGCCTCGGAAACCTCGTTCATCTCGCCCTCGACCATCATGATGTTGTCGTATGTGGCGCCGACCATCAGTTCGATGTCGGCCTTTTCCATCTGTTCAAAGGTGGGGTTGATAACCCACTCGCCGTCAACGCGTGCGACACGCACCTCGGAGATAGGACCGTTGAAGGGGATGTCGCTGACAGCGAGGGCCGCGGAGGCGGCGATGCCGGCCAGTGCGTCCGGCGCGTCATTTTCATCGGCCGAGTAGAGGGTCACGTTGACGAAAGTCTCGGCGTGGTAGTTGTCCGGGAAGAGGGGACGCAGAACGCGGTCCACAAGTCGCGAGGTGAGGATTTCATAATCGTTCGCGCGGCCCTCGCGTTTGAGGAAACCGCCGGGATAACGGCCGATAGAGGAGTATTTTTCCTTGTATTCAACAGTCAGGGGCATGAAGTCGACGCCTTCGTTGGCTTCCTGTGCCGAGCAGACTGTGGCCAGAAGCATGGTGTTTCCCATGCGGACCTCGACCGCACCATCGGCCTGTTTGGCAAGCTTTCCGGTCTCAATCGTGATGGTACGACCGTCGCCAAGCTCGATGGTTTTCTTAATTGGCTTTAACATAGCTGGTTAGTAGTATATATTTCTTCTTTGCGTATTCGGGTGCAAAGTTAACAAATTTCCGCGACATCTGCAAGTTACGCTCTCAAAGCATATCATTTTCCAAATAAACGGATTTTTTTGTAATTTTGTCCCCCGCATCGGTCCGGCCCCATTCAACTCGGTAGGGCCTCTCTACCGGAGCCGCCCGTGCGGGCGCCATTCTTTGAAACGAAGTCTAACTGACTTCATAATTTTTTGACCTGACATCATGAAAACATACCGTTGCGTCTCACGCGCATCCCTGCCGCTGCTGTTGCTCCCGGCCCTCTTCGCCGGGTCGTGCTCGCACCCGGGCTTCACTGTCAAAGGTGAGATAGAAGGAGCCGACAATCAGTCCGTTATCCTCGAGAAGGCCGACTTTGTCGGCCAGTGGATTGCGCTCGACTCTGTCCGCACCGACTCGAAGGGTGCCTTCACGCTTCACTATGCCGCGCCGGACACCCCGGAGATATACCGTCTGCGCGTGGGCGACGCCTTCGCCTATATCCCGGTGGACTCCGCAGAGACCGTCACCCTGACCGCGGTGATGAAAGACTTCCCCAACTCATGGTCGCTCAAGGGCTCACCCCGCGCCAAGGCCCTCTCGGACTTTGAGGCCGACTACCGGAAGGCCGGTCCACACATGGGCATCCCCGACTCTGTCCGCAGCTTCAAGAGACGTGTCTTCAGCAAGTATCTCCACAATACCGGCGCCTCGGTGGTGTCATACTACATCCTGACGAAAACCACCGGGGATGACAAGCCCCTGTTCGACCCCAACGACCGCGAAGACCTAAAGATATTCTCGGCCGTCGCCACCGACTTCAAGGAACACCGTCCCGACGACCCGCGCACCCCGCTGCTGGAGAACACCGTCATCACGGCCCGGCGCGCAGCCAACTCAAACGAGGGGCGCAAGCTCGTCGTCGAGGCCGAGGAGATGGGTCTCATCCCCATCGCGCTGCCCGACGAGAACGGCCGTGTCGTCTCCCTTTCGGAAGTAACCGGAAAAGGAAAGCCGACCGTCCTCATGTTCGGCGTGATGGTCAGCGAGAGCGCCGTCAGGGCCAACCATGCGCTCGCGGACCTCATCAGACGCCGCGGCGGAGACCTGAACGTTTACTCGGTCAGCTTCGACTCCGACGCCGGCCGATGGAGCGAGTCGGCGCGCAACGTCCCCTGGACCACGGTGCTCGACCACAACTCCACCTCTTCCGTGGCCACAGACTATAACCTCTCTGTCCTTCCGGTCTTCTACATCATTGACCGTCAGGGCAATCTTGTTGACAGAACCGAAGACATAAACCAAATTGACCGTCTGGTCTCCAAACACTCCTGAATCCCCGATGAGTTTCCGCACTTCACTGCTGGCGCTGACCCTCATTCTCTCGACACTGGTCAGCGCGCCCACGGCCAAGGCCGACGTGGCCCTCAAACTCGGAAATCCCGAAAACCCGCTTACAGTTTCGCCCATCGGCACGCTGCTTCTCGACGGAGCCCTCTTTGCCGGGCCGGACAAAGAGAGCTTCCCCAACGGCGTGGCCATACCCGAAGTCCGCATCGGCTTTCAGCTCGGCTACGGAAAATGGTCGGGCAAGATAGAGGCCGGACTGTCATACGGCAAGGTGGGCCTCAAGGACTGCTTCCTTCAGTATGACTTCAACCCCAAGAACTTCTTGCGTGCCGGCCTGATGCTTCATCACTTCGGGTATCAGAACTGCACGGCGGCCTGCATGAAGGTGACGTTCTACGAACCGCTGTCGAACAGCGTCTTCAACGAAGCCCACCAGATAGGCATCTCCTATTATCACCACGCTCCGAAATGGTTCGCCACTGCGGCTGTCCATGCCGAGCCGATGGCGACCACGGTGCTCATGGGTCCTGACCAGCTGACGCGGCTCGGCTTCGGTGTCCGCGCACGTCTCGTCGCCCGCCCGGTGATAAACGACGTCAACAAAATCCAGGTCGGCCTCAGCGGCGCCTTCGCCACCCCCCAATACGCCCGCACCTCGGGCAGCGGCGGCGACCCTCACGACCTGTTCACTTTCGGTGCCAATTTCCCGTCACGCGTGGTCTCGATACGCGCCATCGAGAGCAACGTCCATGAGTCCAGAAACCTCTTCAAGCTCACGCCGGAGCTGATGCTCAACCACGGGCGCCTGGCTCTGGAGACGCAATACTTCTGGATGCAGGTCAACCGCAAGAACGGCCTGTGCGCCTATAACGCCCAGGGTGCCTACGTAACCCTGCGCGGCCTCATCCTGGGCAAGACCTACCCCTATCTCGAGACCTTGGCCGGCATCGGCACACCCACTCCCGGCTCGCTCGAAGCGGTCCTGAGCTATAACTACACATCACTCTCAGACGCCGGCGCCGGAATCCTCGGCGGACGCGTCAACGACCTCAGCTGTACCTTCAACTACTATATCAACAAGTATATGGTGGCCAAACTGCGCTACAGCTACACCCACACCTTTGACCGCGCCGGCTTCGACCCGATGAGCATAAACGCCTTCCAGGCGCGCCTTCAGTTTATTTTCTAAAAACCCTAAACTTTGTTATGATGAACGATTGGAAAGCCGCACTGGCCGGACTCAAGGACTCCGGCGAGCTCCCCGAGGGAGAAGAGCGTGAGCAGGCAGCCGAGATTGAGGAAAAACCCCGCCAGGAAGGGGCGCTCCACATTGTCTTCGAGCGCAAGGGGCGCGGAGGGAAGTCCGCCACAATCATCGAAGGCTTCACGCTGCCTGACGAGCAGGTGGCCGAGATAGCCACCAAGCTCCGGCGCTCGCTGGGCACCGGCGGCAGCTCTCGCGGAGGCGAGATACTCCTTCAGGGTGAATGCCGGCAGAAGGCGGCCGAGCTTCTCCGCTCTTACGGCTTCAAGGTCAAGGGATAAGGTACCCACTGACCCAGTTCCCATTTCATACGGTTTCATGAGCAAGGGATAAAGGACCGATATCCTCAACCGTTTTCATTTTCACACCGTCTCTAAACCACCCACATCATGCTCACGCGCCAACTGGCCTCTGCCGGCTCAGGCAAGACTTACACACTGGCCAAACAGTTCATACTGCTTTTCATCACCGTTCCCGACGAGCGGACCGGCAGACGCAGACTGCGCACACGCGCGGAGCTGACCGACTCTCTTCGCCATATCCTCGCCATCACCTTCACCAACAAGGCCACCGGCGAGATGAAACAGCGCATCATCTCCAAGCTGGCCGCTCTCGCCTCTTACAAACCACTGCAGCCACTGAACGGGACGGCGCCGTCAGAAGAGGAAATCAAGCTCGACAAGGACCGACGGGCAAAGATTGACTATCTCGACGAGTTCTGCGAGACGTTAAGCGTGGAGCCCGGCGATGTCGCCGCCGTGGCCAAAGAGGCCCTCGACGTACTGCTCAACGAGTTCAGCGATTTTCAGGTCTCGACCATCGACAGCTTCTTCCAGCAGGTAATGCGCACCTTCACATACGAGGCGGAGCTGCCGGACAATTTCCAGCTCGAGATGGACTCGAAATATGTCGCCGGCCTCGGTCTGGACACGGCCCTGACCGAGCTCAACACCTCGCGGGCCTCGGAGACGTTCCGCTACTGGGCCCGCAAGATGGTCGAGGCCGGTGTCAACGACTCGGGCAGCTGGAACCTCTTCGCTCCCGGAAAACGCACCCTGTACACCAAGGTCCTCTCCATGATAACCACGATGGAGAGCGAGAGCTTCAAGGAGTCAATGGAGGAGCTGCGGAAGTATTTCGAAGAGGTCGAGGAGCGCGGCGTTCCCCAACACGGAGGCTTCATCGGCGAACTCATCACGCACTACGACAACAAATACTCGCTCCCCCTGAGACGCGAGGCGACGGCGGTTAGGCGCGCCGCGACCGAGGCGCTCGACTACATGACCCGCAACGGTATAGAGCCCGAAGAACTGACCCGCTACCTTTATGGCCGACTCGTGAAACTCACCAACCTCAACTGGCAGTCAGGCCCGGACGGAAACTATGACCAACAGGCCTTCCTCAAGGAGACGGCGATGAAGAAAGGGATAGCCGACGACCCCGGCTTCCTCGACAAGGTTCACGCCGTGGGCCACGCCCTGGCAGACTATCTCGACCGGCTCAACGACCCCGACCTGAAGTCTTGGCTGGTATACTCAAAGGCCCTGCGCCGCTTCGCGCTGACATGGGAGATAAAGAAGACCATCGACTCGCTGATGGTCGACTCCAACACGCTCCAGCTCTCGGACACCAACTCCATCCTGAACACAATCATCGGCGACGACGAGACACCCTTCATCTACGAGCGGCTCGGCTCCAAGCTGGACCATTTCCTCATCGACGAGTTTCAGGACACCTCGCGCCTGCAGTGGGAGAACACGCTCCCGCTCCTTCGCGAGAGCGAGGGCCGGGGAATGGAGAACCTCATCATCGGCGACCCCAAGCAGAGCATCTACCGATTCCGCAACGCCGACTCGTCGCTCATCACCACGGCCGTGCGCAAGGAGTTTCCAAACCTGCACGACGCCGGGGCCGACCCGAAGACAAACACCAACTGGCGCTCGGCTCTCAATATCGTCAGGTTCAACAATTTCCTGTTCCACTCCCTGGCAGCCATGGGTATGGACTATACGGACAGCTATGGCGACGTCATCCAGTTCTCTAACAAGTATAAGGCCTCAAAACCGGAGCACACCAGGGCCGAGGGCTTCGTGAGCCTTAAGTTCTTCAAGGCCGACGACGTCACGCTGACCGAACCGGAGTCGGCAGAGGACTCAGAGACCGACTTCCCGGAGTTTTTCAGTGAGATAGGGCCCCTCATCACCGAGCTGCGCGGGCGGGGATTCCGTCAGAAGGACATCGCCGTGCTGGTCAACACCCACAGGGTTGGCTCACAGGTCATCAACTCGCTGCTCGACTACAACTCGCGCATAGACCCGGACGCGCCCGACGCGCCGGAGCCCATCCGCTTTGTCAGCGAAGACTCGCTGAAGGTGGCCAACGCCCGGGGTGTGCGTATTGTCATCGAAGCGCTGAAGGCCTTAAACGGGGAGACACCCTTCACGCGGCCCGCGGTCCGCGGGTGCCGTGACCTAACCGAAGAGGAAGAGGAAACAACAGAGAGGCAGGAGCCGATGGCACAATACAGCGTCTATGCGCACAACAACAGGGCCTACGTTTCGGACGAGCTGGCCGGCATGCTCGCCGGCATGGCAGTCACCACGCTGCCTGCGCTGATTGAGGAACTGATAGCCACCTTCGTTCCCCGGCACGTACGGACCAAGGAGGCCCCCTTCCTCGCAGCCCTTCAAGACACGGTCCTCGAGTTCACCGAGACCCACATCGCCGACATCCCCACCTTTATAAAATGGTGGGACAAGCACGGGGGCGCCCTGACGATTTCCTCGCCCGAGTCTACCGACGCTGTCCAGATCGTTACGGTCCACTCCGCCAAGGGTCTGGAGTTCGGGGCCGTCATCATACCCGACGTAAACTACAGCTTCAACGCCTCTCCCATGAAGGTCGAGACGGCGTGGCTCGAACCGAAACTGCACATCGACGAAGACTATCCCCTCCCCCCGGTGCTCCCCATAGAGCTGACCGGTGCGCTGGAGGAGACCTATCACAACCCGGATCTCTCACAATATCGCCGCGATGTGGCGACCGACAAGCTCAACGCGGCCTACGTCGCCTTCACCCGGGCTAAATATGAGCTTCACGTACTCGAACAGCTGTCGAAGACAAACTGGCCCGAGGACCCGCTTCAGAAGGAGGAGAAACCCGCTAAGAAAAGCAAGTCCAAAGACCTGGAAGATTTGCCGGCGAAAGTGCCGGCCATCTCCAACCTGGCGAAGGGTATCTTCAACACCTTTCTTGAACCGGAGAAGTGGCTCGAGACGGTGCCGTCAGAAAAGATGCCGTATGTCATCGACTCGGAAGCCTTGAGCTATGCCTTCACCGACACGGTGTCGGCAGACGGCAGACGCATCCGCAAGACCCTCGAGATCCGCTATGGCGAACCGGTTGACCTGCGCTCCCAGCCCTCTGAAGCCACATCTCCAGAGCCCGAAAATGCTGCCGCTGAGACTGCGGAGGAGGCTAAGGCTGAGGAGTCTGTTACGGAGACGTCGGGCGAAATCAAGACATACAGCGTCAGCGACGCCTTCCCCGCGCTCCATTTCAGAAGCGAAGAGGCCCTGATGGACTCGCCCGACGCCGGTGACGACGGCTTCCGTGACGAGACGCCCGGAGAAGAGGTAACCGGACACGACGAGCTTCCCGAAGAGGAGAAGGAGATACTGGAGGAAGAGCAGATAGACGAGCAGGATGTCACCCCCTTCTCGGAGTTGGAACTGGTCCGCGCCACCTTGGGACGCCTGGCCGTGACACCTGACCTGGACCGCGCCCTCCTTCCGCAACGAATCAGCGGAAAGTGGACCGACACACAAATCGGCTATGTCCGAGACCTAATAGACCGCTTCATCAAGAGCGGGAACGGCCGGCAGTTCGTCCTTCCGCCCGAGGGGTGGAAGGTCTATGCCAACCGTCCCCTTATACACAAACGGCGCAAAACACGTATCCCCGACCGTGTCCACATCTCGCCGGCGGGAGACCACGCCATGGTCATCAACTTCAAACATGAGGGAGAGCCGGCTCCGGGCGACATGATCAGGCTGCGCGCCCATGTGCGCGCACTGCGCAAAACCGGATTCAAGGGGAGCATAGAGGGGTGGCTGTGCCTGTTGCAGACCGGGGCCATCCTGCCCCTCAGGGGCCGTGAACGGCCACATGACGGAAAATAGGAGCCGCAGATTTGGTGAAACAATGGAATTTAGCTAATTTTGTGCCATTAACCGTCGAGTCGCCCGGGAAGGGGTGTTCTGCGGACGGCTCGCAAATATTGAGAAATTGGATACAGATCCTTTACCAGCCTTAGCTCCGGGTCTGCGGCTCGCCAACGTCGCGGCCGGAGCGATAGAACTCATGGCCCCCGAGAGCTGGGTGGCCTGGGGTATCATTGTGTTTATAGCCTGCCTGTGTCTGGTTATGTCGGGCTTCGTCTCGGGCAGCGAGATAGCCTTTTTCGGACTGACACGCGCTGAACTTGAGGAAATTGAAGAGAACGAGTCGCCCGAGGCCCAGAAAGCCATGGGACTGCTCAAACAGCCCGAACAGCTGTTGGCCACAATCCTCATCGTCAACAACCTCGTCAACATCTCGATGGTCGTCCTGCTGACCTTCGCGATTTCCCAGACCGTACATTTCAACAGTTCCGCCGTCAGCTTTCTCGTCCAGACCGTCTTCCTGACCTTCCTCCTTTTGCTGTGTGGCGAGATACTGCCGAAACTCATCGCGCGCAACCGCACGATGAAGTGGGTGCTCTCCGCCTCATCCGGCGTGGCGGTGCTCTATCGGCTCAGCTCCCCCCTGGCCCGATTCATGGTCTCCTCTACCCGGCTCATCAACCGCGTGATAACGAAGAAGGAGGCCAACGTGACCACCGATGAGCTCGAGAAGGCCCTCGAGATCTCAGATATGAAGGAGGGCAAGGACAAGGAGATGCTCGAAGGCATCCTGACCTTCGGCGAGAAGGAGGTCTCGGACATCATGATTTCCCGAGTAGACGTGACCGACATAGAGTATCACGCCACATGGGAGGAGGTCGTGGAGATTATACGCACGACTGGCTACTCGCGCCTTCCGGTCTATGACACCAACCAGGACGAAATCCGCGGCGTCCTCTACAGCAAGGACCTGCTCCCCTATATCGGGAAGCGCGACAACTCCTTCCGCTGGCAGACCCTTATCCGCGAGGCCTATTTCGTTCCGGACTCGCGCATGATAGATGACCTCCTGGAGGACTTCCGCAAAAAGAAGATACATATCGCCATTGTCGTAGATGAGTATGGAGGCACCCGCGGCATAGTGACCCTTGAGGACATCATCGAGGAGATTGTCGGCGAGATTGATGACGAATATGACGAGCGCCACTCGATGTACCGCCGCATAGGGCCCTCTTCCTATATCTTCGACGCGAAGGTCCCCCTGGCAGACTTCTGTCGCGACATCGACATCGAAGAGGAGGAGTTAGGCGACATCGGCGACGCGGAGACCCTCGCCGGCCTGCTGCTTGAGATAAAGGGAGACTTCCCGAAACCCAAAGAACGGCTTCAGCGCGGACCCTGTGAGTTCCTCGTCATCAAGATGGACCGCCACCGCATCACCGAGGTCCGCGTCAACGTCCACACCCCCGAAGAGGCCTAACCCCTCATTAAAAGTAAAAAGATAAGTAGTTCTTAAAAAATTAATGAGCATATAAAACTTAGTTATCGCTTAGGCAATCCGGGTGCGGAATGAAGGAGCTTAGCGAGCTAAGCGACTGAATGACAATCCCGGAGTGGCAAGCGAGAATAAGTTTTATAGCTCAAGATTTGAAAACTACTTATTATCGATTAA
>CAZUAK010000073.1:4000-10164 GCA_964618395.1 uncultured Sangeribacter sp. | reverse complement strand
CCAAGCTTCATCGGTCGCGATGCCCGCATCGCTCCCTCTTCAGCTTGCGAAAATCACTCGACCGGAGCCGCCCGTGCGACCGTCATTTTTTTGAAACGGGGTCTAAGTGCAAAAATAATGATTTTTTGGTAACTGCGCAATTATCAACACAAAAAAATCATTCTTCGGGGTGGAAGTGGGTGTGGACGATGGCGGCTTTGGCGGGGCCTACGATGGCGGCGATTTCGTCGACGGTCGCCTCTTTGAGGCGCTTGACGCTCTTGAAGGCCTTCATGAGGGCTCCGGCTGTGGCGGGCCCTACGCCCTTGATGCCGTCGAGCTCGGAGACGACCTGGCCTTTGGAACGGCGAAGGCGGTGGTGCGTGATGCCAAAGCGGTGCGCTTCGTCACGCAGGTGCTGGATGACCCGCAGCGACGGACTCTTCTTGTCGATGTAGAGCGGAAGCGTGTCGCCGGGGAAGTAAATTTCCTCAAGTCTCTTGGCGATGCCGACCAGGGCCACGTCTCCCCTGATCCCCATCTCCTCGAAGGCTTCGACGGCCGCCGAGAGCTGCCCCTTGCCGCCGTCGACGACCACCAGGTCGGGTAGCTTCTCCCCTTCGGCCATCATGCGCGTGTAGCGTCGGTGAAGAACCTCCTTCATCGAGGCGAAGTCGTCAGGCCCTTCGACAGTCTTTATGAGAAAGTGACGGTAGTCGCGCTTGGAGGGTTTGCCGTTGCGGAAGACCACACAGCTCGAGACGGGGTTCGTGCCCTGGATGTTCGAGTTGTCGAAACATTCGATATGTCTCGGCTGGACGCTGAGGCGGAAGTCCGATTTCATCGTCTCCATGAGCTTCTCCACGCCGCGCTCGGGGTCCATCGCTTCGGCCATCTTTTCCTTGTCGGCCATATACTGGGTGACGTTCTTGGTCCCCACTTCGAGTATCTTCTTCTTCTCGCCGCGCTGGGGGACTATAAAGCTGACGCCCTCGAACTCCACGTCTGGAAGGAACGGGACGATGACCTCCTTGAACTCGCGGTCGAAGCGGCGCTGAATCTCCCCTATCGCATACGACAGGATCTGGGCCGGCGTCTCGGCGAGGCGTCGGCGGAACTCCATGTTGAGGCTCTGGACGACGGCGCCGTTGTGGAGGTGCATGAAGTTGACATAGGCCGAGTCGCCGCTCTCGGCGTAGGCGAACATGTCGATGTCGACCTCTTCGGTGCGGGCGATGACGGACTTGGAGTTGTATTTCTTCACCGCCTCATATTTCTCCTTTACTACCTGGGCCTCCTCAAACTTCCACTGCTCGGAGAGGGAGTTCATTTCGTCGAGGAGCATCCGCTCGAGGATTACGGTCTCGCCGCGCAGTATGCGGTGAACCTGGTTGACGTATACGTTATAGTCCTCCTGGTTGACGAGGCCGCGGCATGGCCCGGCGCATTTGTGGATGTGATAGTCGAGGCAGAGCCGGAACTTTCCGCGGGCGATTCCCTTCTCGTCGAGATAGTGGCGGCAGGAGCGCAGCGGATAGATGTCGCGGATGAGCTGGAGGACGACCTTGGCCGACTGGACGTTCGAGTAGGGTCCGTAGTATTTGCCGCCGAGGCCGCGGTCGCGGGTGAGGAATACGCGCGGAAAGGGCTCCTTGGTGACGACTATCCAGGGGTATGATTTGTCGTCTTTGAGCAGCACGTTATATCGCGGCTGGTACTCCTTAATCATTGCGTTCTCGAGGTGGAGGGCATCCTGCTCGGAGTGGACGACAATGAAGCGCATGTCGACGATGTTGCGCACAAGGAGGTTTGTGCGCATGGAGTCGTGGGTGCGGTTGAAGTAGGAGGAGACGCGCCTCTTCAGGCGCTTGGCCTTGCCGACATATATGACATGGCCGTTCTTGTCGAGATACATGTAGACGCCCGGCGCCTCGGGGAGGGAGAGGATTTTCTCGCGCAGGTGTTTGCCGGGGCGGTTGTTTGCCTTGTCCTCAGGGGTACGGTCGGGGGTGATTTCGAGTTTGAAACCACCGTGTTCATCGATGTTTCGGCCGACCTCGGCCAACAGCGATTCAATCTCCTCCGACTTTGCGGAGGGGGTAATTTCGGTTTTTTCGTTTGTATTGTCCATATCCATGAGGGAAGGGTTTGAAAGTTCACGTAAAGGGGATTGATTGAGAAATTGCCGATGGAATCGGCAATTTCTCAATCGTATTTCAGGAGCGAGGTGATTTCGCAGTCCTGCGGGAGGTTCTTTCGGCCGTCGAGCCCGCAGAGTTCGACGATGAAGTTGATGTAGATTTTCTTCGGGTTCATGCTCTTCACGAGGTCGTATGCGGCCTTCATGGTACCGCCGGTTGCGAGCAGGTCGTCATGGAGCACGACGATGTCGTTCTCGTTGATGGCATCGGAGTGGAGCTCGATTGTGTCGGTGCCGTACTCCTTGGCGTAAGTCTTCTTGATGGTCACCGAGGGGAGTTTACCGGGCTTGCGGGCCGGGACGAAACCAGCGCCGAGGTTATAGGCGAGGATAGAACCTCCGATGAAACCGCGGCTTTCGATGCCGACAACTTTAGTCACGCCCTTGTCGATGTAGAGTTCGGTCAGTGCGTCGCTCATGATTCGGAGTGCCTTTCCGTCCTTGATGAGGGTTGTGAGGTCGCGGAACATAATTCCCTTGGAGGGGAAGTCGGGCACGTCGCGGATTGTCAGTTTAAGGTCTTCTAATGTCATCTTGTTTGGTATTGTGTTGTTTTGATAATTGGTCTTGCGGGAGATTGTTCCACGTGAAACAATTTGCGGGTAAAGAAGTGGTTTTCAGATTGAAGGGGGAGCGGGGGAAGCGGAGCTCCTTCGACAAACCAGCTTCGCGGTAACAGCTATCTGGTGGCTGCCGGAACGTCGCGGTACTGGTTAGTTGGGAGCCCCTACCTTATCAGCAGGAGGAGGACGTTGATGTCGGCGGGCGAGACGCCGGGGATGCGCGAGGCCTGGCCGATGGTGGCGGGATGGATGGCGGTCAGCTTCTGGCGCGCCTCGGTGGAGAGCTGCGTGTGGGCCTCGTAGTCGAAGCTGCGCGGAATCTTGACGTTCTCCAGGCGGGCGGCCCGCTCGGCAAGTTCGCGCTCGCGGGCTATGTAGCCGCCATACTTGAGCTGAATCTCGACCGCCTCGGTGATTTCGTCGCGACGGGGATAGTCGGGGGCGACTTCGGAGCGGATGGCTTCGAGCCGTTCGTCAAGCTGCGGGAGAACCTCGCGGAGATTGGCGAAGTTTAACTGCGGCCTACGGATGAGGTCGGCGACCTTCACTCCCCCGCTGAGCGGGGTCGTCCCTACTTTTTCGAGCAGGGCGTTGAGCTCGGGGGTGGCCTTGACGGTCTTCGTCTCGCACCATTCTGTCAGCGACTCAATCTCGCGTTTCTTCTCGTTGAGCAGCGCGACGCGGTGGGCGTCGGCGAGGCCGATGGATTCGCCGACGGGCGTTAGGCGCATGTCGGCGTTGTCCTGACGGAGCAGGATGCGGTATTCCGCACGGCTGGTGAACATGCGGTACGGTTCGTCGACACCTTTGGTGACGAGGTCGTCTATCAGCACGCCGATATAGGCCTGGTCGCGCCCGAGCACGAGCGGGCCATTGCCTTTCACGGCGAGTGCGGCGTTGATGCCGGCGAGCAGCCCCTGCGCTCCGGCCTCTTCATAGCCGGTGGTGCCGTTGACCTGTCCGGCGAAGTAGAGGCCCGAGACCTTCTTGGTCTCAAGGGTATGGAGAAGCTGCGTGGGGTCGAAGTAGTCGTACTCTATCGCATAGCCTGGGCGGTAGAAGTGTACGTCGGCCAGTGCGGGGACCTTGCTGAGGGCCTGGACCTGCGTCTTCCACGGCAGGGAGGAGGAGAAGCCGTTGATGTAGTATTCTTCGGTGGTTTCCCCTTCGGGTTCGAGGAATAGCTGGTGGCTCTCCTTGTCGGCGAAGGTTACTATCTTGGTCTCTATCGAGGGACAGTAGCGCGGGCCGACACTCTGGATCTGCCCGTTATAGAGCGGCGAGTCGGGGAGCGACTGACGGAGGATTTCGTGCACCTCGGGGTTTGTGTGGACGATATGGCAGTCGCGCGGGGTGAGGCGGCGTCCTATCTCGGGGAGGAAGCAGAAGCCGTGGAAGTCGCGGACGATTTCGGTGACGTTTCCCTCGGCGTCGCGCATGACGGTGTCGTCACCGCTCTGCGCTTCGGCCTGGGTGAAGTCGATGGTGCGTCCGTCGATTCGGGCCGGCGTACCGGTTTTCATTCTGCCGACAGTGAAGCCGAGGTCGCGCAGCTGCTCGGTGATTCCGTGTGAGGCGGGTTCGGAGATGCGGCCCCCTTCGACCTGCGTGCGTCCGAAGTGCATCAGTCCGTTGAGGAATGTGCCGGCGGTGAGGATGATTTTCTTTGCCTTGAATTCGAAGCCGAGGGCGGTCTTTACGCCGGTGACGCGAAGCGCGTCGGTGCCTCCGGCGGAAAGGTTGGTGGCGTTTCCGGCCTCGTTGGTTGCGTTCTCGACCTCCTCAAACAGGAGCTCGGTGACGAGGTCCTGAAAGAGGAAGAGGTTATCGGTATTGTCGAGGGTATGGCGCCACTCGTCGATGAAGCGTGTGCGGTCAGACTGGGCGCGGGGCGACCATACGGCGGGACCCTTCGAGCGGTTGAGCATGCGGAACTGGATGGCGGTCAGGTCGGCTATGCGCCCCATCTGTCCGCCGAGTGCGTCGATTTCGCGCACTATCTGCCCCTTGGCGATACCGCCGACGGCGGGGTTGCACGACATCTGGGCGACGCGGTTGAGGTCGGCGGTGACGAGCAGGGTGGCGGCGCCGAGGCGGGCCGCGGCTACGGCCGCCTCGCAGCCGGCGTGGCCGGCTCCGATAACTATGACGTCATATTCAAAGCGCATCTTTTTTGGGGGTTAGGGGCCTTAAGGTTTTCAGGGGCCTTAGGGTTTTTAGGGTAATCGGCACACGAGCTTCGCTCGCGTCACTGAACTATGAGGGAGGAGGGCTCCGGTTTTAGGGCCCAGGTTTTAGGCATTGGAGGCGGCTACGATTTGGTCCCAGAGGTTGAGGGCCTCGTTTTCGGCCTTCTCCATGATTTCGCGCTCACCGGGGCCTTTGTCGTTGATGCCGCAGAGGTGGAGGATGCCGTGGATGATGACGCGCATCAGCTCGCGGTCGTAGGGCTGACCGAATTTCTCGGCGTTGGAGCGCACGGTGTCGAGCGAGATGACGATGTCGGCGGCGATGAGCGTGGCGATGCTGTCGTCGAAGGTTATTATGTCGGTGTAGTAGTCGTGTCCAAGCTCCTCGTTGTTTATGCGGAGCATCTCCTCGTCGTTGATGAAGGTGTAGGTGATTTCGGCCACGGTACGGTCATAGCCGTCGGCGACCATTTCTATCCATTCCTCGACCATCTCGTAGTCGAGCTCGGGGAGGGCGACATCCTTTGCCTCAAATTCAATCATAGGTTAACTCTTGGTTTTGTTGACTCTAATTTTTTGTCCGGTGTTGTTTTTGTCCGGTGTTGTTTTTGTCCGGTCGTTGTTTTGTCCGGTCGTTGTTTTTGTCCGGTCGTTGTTTTTGGCCGGGTGTTATGGTGCGTCCGTTATATGAAATTTTCGGACTCACGATAACTTGCAAAAATAACACTTTTTCGCCAAAATGTCAACCCCCTTATGTAAAATAGGGTTAAAAGGGTTTTCGGGCCTTTTCAGGCCGTTATTTTGGTTCGCGCTTCGAAATTGTTAAAAACATTGGTATTTTATTGTATCATAATGTTTTACATACTTTTAAGAGTGGAGTTAAGGCTCTGAGAATCGAAAAACGTTCGGTTTGCGGATAGTTTATCGGAGATTTCGGCCTCTGAACCCGGGGTATTTTCGTGCTGACAAGGGGTGGAGGCGTTGTTTACTGAAAAAAAGTGAAAAATGAGGGCGGGCGTTTCGTATGTCGGGGGAATTGTATAATTTTACCGTTCAAAACTGTTCTCCCTCGCCGCTGCGGGTTTCCTCGCCGCTGCGGGTTTGCAACCCGCAGCCCTATCTTAATCGTGCGGGTTGCAAACCCGCACGGACGAAAAAACCCGCACGGACGAAAACGGGCGAAAAAACCTCTCTCTTCGTCGCTGCGGGTTTGCAACCCGCAGCACCATCCTT
>CAZUAK010000073.1:0-3900 GCA_964618395.1 uncultured Sangeribacter sp. | reverse complement strand
AATCGTGCGGGTTGCAAACCCGCACGGACGAAAAACTGACGAAAAAACCTCTCTCTTCGTCGCTGCGGGTTTGCAACCCGCAGCACCATCCTTAATCGTGCGGGTTGCAAACCCGCACGGACGAAAAACTGACGAAAAAACCTCTCTCCTCGCCGCTGCGGGTTTGCAACCCGCAGCACCCTATCCATATAACTACTTTCTACTATGCCTTATCATATTCCTGCCCTCCTGGTCGAGACCCTTGAGGGCCTCGACATAAAACCGGGGGGTGTGTATGCCGACGCCACTTTTGGCGGCGGCGGCCACTCGCGCGAGCTGCTGAAACGCCTCGACGCCTCGGGCCACCTCTACTCTTTCGACCGCGACCCCGATGCGCGCGCAAACGCCGTCGAGGATTCGCGATTCACCTTCGTGCAGTCCAATTTCCGATTCATGGCCAATTTCATGCGCTTCTATGGCGTGGAGGCCTTCGACGGCATCATGGCGGACCTTGGGGTGTCGTTCCACCATTTTGACGAGGCGGAACGCGGATTCTCGTTCCGCAACGACGCACCGCTCGACATGCGCATGAACCGCAACGAGCCGGTGACGGCGGCCACTCTCCTCGCCGAGGCTTCGGAGGAGGAGCTGCTGACGACGCTGCGTGCCTATACCGACCTCCCAAAACCGCGCGAGGTCGTCAAGGCCATCGCCAAGGCGCGGAGCGCCTCTCCCCTGCTGACCACCTTCGGACTGGCCGAGGCGGTGCGCCCGGCCCTCAACCCGAGGGCGGAGAAGAAGGAGCTCTCCCAGGTATTCCAGGCACTGCGCATCCAGGTCAACCATGAGATGGACGCCCTGCGCGAGTTCCTCATGTCGACCACCGACATGATTCGCCCCGGCGGCCGACTGGCCATCCTGACATATCACTCGGTCGAGGACCGCATGGTGAAGAATTTCATGAAGAGCGGCAACATCGACGGGACGGAAGAGAAGGACTTCTTCGGCCGTTCACAGTCGCCGTGGAAGCTCATCACCCGCAAACCCATCGAGGCGTCGGCCGCTGAGGTCGAGGCCAATCCCCGCTCGAGAAGCGCCAAACTCAGAATCGCCGAGAGAATATGAGCAAGAAGAAAGGGAAGACCGAGGCTGACGAGGAGGCCTTCGTTGACGACAAGCCGGCGAAGAAGAAGGAGGCTAAAAAGCCGACCGAACCGGAGGGGGCCGACAAGCCGAAGAAGAAGCGGTTTCTGAGCAAGGAGAAGCTCGGCAAGGAGGCCAAGACCGTCATCGAGGATGCGCGCTACGGCCGCTCGATATCGATAGACTTCTTCCGCGCCAACGCCTGGCTATTGGTCATCTTTATCGGAGGCATGATAGGCATGATGGGCCTGCGCTACAAGAACAAGACGAAGATGGCCGAGATAAAGCAGCTGGAGGTCGAGCTGACGCGCGCCAAGAGCGCGAAGCTCAAAGAGAAGTCGGAGTATATGTCGCTCATCCGCGAGACGGAGATACGCCGCCTCGTAGAGGAGAAGCGGCTCGGCCTTGAGTTTCGCGAGGACCCCCCTATCGTCATCGAGGTCGACGCGGACTGAACCCGCGGGACGCACCCGACAAACCGCCGGGGACATGCCTGACCGCATGGCTCACTCGACCGCAACCACACCGTCCCCAGGGACGATCATTTCAACATTGTCTATTATTAAGGTCTATTATTGAGGGCTGTTAATGGCTAAACAGAACAATAAACAGAGGATACTGTTAAGATATGCGTTCATCATGGTTTCGTTCCTGTTGATCGCAGCGGCTGTCGTGTGGAAGCTGGTCGACACGACGGTCGTCAGGGCCGCGGAGTGGAACGAGCGCGCCCACAAGGAGATGTCGAGAATCGACACCATAGCCCCCGAACGCGGGAGCATCCTGGCCTCGAACGGGAACATACTGGCGTGCAACCTGAAGGTCTATGACATACGTCTGGACTGCCGCCACAAGAAGTTCACCGACATGAAGCCTTTCCCGTGGGAGTCTCTCGACTCTCTGGCCGACGAGCTGGACGAGCACTTTCCGCGCCGGTCCAACCTGAAACAGAACAAGGACACGTTCGAGAAATACACGTGGCGCAAGCGCCTGCGCGAGGAGTTCGAGAAGCCGGTGGGCGACCGCTCCGGTGCACTGCGCCTGGCGCGCCAGCGCACCATAGACGACTATGAGCTCATCCGCACCTTCCCCCTGCTGAAGGACATCTCGGGCAGCGGTTTCCGCTACCCCCTCTTTAAGGAGGAGCGCAATATCCGCATGTACCCCTACGGAAAGATGGCCTACCGCAGTGTGGGGCGCGTGAACGAGTCGCGCGAGACGGGCCAGATTCACGGCTACTCGGGTCTGGAGAAGGACCTCGACAGCCTTCTGTACGGAAAGCCGGGATATGCCAAGAAGGTAGCGCTGACAAAGGGCATCGGAAACTGGGTGACCACTCCCCCGCAGCGCGGCTATGACATAGTGACGACCATCGACATCGACCTCCAGGACATGCTCGAAGAAGAGCTGTTGGGGGTCTGCAAGGAGTCGAACGCCGAATGGGGGACAGCCATACTGATGGAGGTGGAGACGGGTGAGATCAAGGCCATATCGAACATTGAGCGACTCGACGACGGGACCTTCGGCGAGGCACTGAACCGCGCCGTGATAGCCTTCGAGCCGGGCTCGGTGATGAAGCCCATATCGCTGATGATAGCCTTTGAGGACGGTCTGGTGAAGAATGTCACCGACGGTGTGGACTGCTCGCCGTTCCAGCGCACGACAGACCCGCACGCGCCGGGCTACAAGACGATGAAACAGGTCATAGAGATGTCGTCGAACACGGGCATAGCGCGCGTGATTTTCCGAGGATATTCGGACCATCCCGAGAAGTTCTATGACCGCCTGGCCTCCATCGGCTTCTTCGAGCCGATGCGCTCGGGGATCGCCGACGAGGAGCGGCCGCGCGTTGCGCGGCTGGTGGGGCAGAACTCCAAGGGGCAGCCGATAACCATGACGGCGCGCCACCTCGACCTTGCCCGTCAGGCCTACGGATACAACACGGTCATACCGCCGCTTTACACCTTATCATATTATAACGCCATCGCCAACAAGGGGAAGTATGTGCGTCCGCACCTGGTCAAGGCCCTGCGCGACGAGCATGGCCACGACTCCATCATTCCGCGCGACTATATCCGCGAGCAGCTCTGCTCGGAGGCCACGGCCGAGAAGGTGAAGCAGTGCATACACGAGGTTGTGTGGGGCGAGCACGGAACGGCGCGTGCCGTGCGCGATGACCGCGTGAAGGTTGTCGGCAAGACCGGCACGGCCTACCCTATGGTGCCCCACAAGGGTTATGACACGTCGAAGCGCCGCTATGCCTTCGCGGGATTTTTCCCTTATGACAAGCCGAAATATTCGTGCATGGCGCTGGTGATGAGCAACGCCGGGACGAGTGCCAACCGCACGTCGGGCCAGGTGGTGAAGAACATAGCGGTGAAGATGTATTCTCACGGCATGTTAGGTGACAATCCGGGTCTGAAGCGGGCCGACGAGGTCGGCGAGCCGGTGGCCTCGGCGGGATTGGAGACAGACACGAAGAACCTGGCCTCGGCTCTGGACAAGCACCGCATCAAGCGGCGCAAGGTCGCGCCGCCGACAAAGAGCGTGAGACAGAGCGTTCCGGACGTGGTGGGCTATGACATACGCTCGGCCATACGCATCCTCGAAGAGAACGGCTACAACGGCCGGCTGACCGGCCGCGGCACCGGAGCCGTGGCCACGCAGAGCCACGCGCCGGGCTCACACATGCCCCGAGGCACCACAATTTACCTCTCCCTGAAATAACCGGATGTCCGGTGTCATAAAACGAATGTAGGGCCGCGGCTTCCGCGGCCCTAC
>CAZUAK010000072.1:0-10304 GCA_964618395.1 uncultured Sangeribacter sp. | reverse complement strand
GTAATCGGACTCCTGATACAAAATGTGTCAACGAACTCCTGAGCCATGGCAGTTAGGGACTGCGGGAGTTTCACTGTTGTCAATCCGCTGCAACCGGTAAAAGTGTAATCAGAGATAGAGGTGACAAGGTCGGGGATAACCAACGACGTCAGACTGCTGCACCCATAAAAAGCGCTCTGTTCGATTGTCGTCAGGGTTTCAGGAAATGTTACAGAGACCAACGAACTACAGTCATAGAAAGCCCCATTACCGATAGTTGTCAAATGATCCGGTAAAGTCACCGAAGTCAAACTGTTACAACCGGAAAAAGTGGCGTAGTCTATTGAAGTTATGTGGGTCGGAATTATTATGGAAGTCAGACTGCTGCACCCACAGAAAGCCCTGTTCCCTATATTAGTGACCGACTGAGGAATGGAGAGGGACGGTAGACTGCTGCAACCCACGAAAGCACTGCTCCTAATAGAGGTGAGGGTCTCTGGAAGATTAATCGATGTCAAACTGCTGCAACCTTCGAAAGCACTGCCAAATATTTCTGTGACACTGTCGGGAATATAAACTGAGCGCAAGTTGATACAGTTCCTAAAAATCCAAGAATCTATATAAGGGATGGTTTTGGGAAAACGCACTGATGTTAAACTACTGCATCCGTCAAACACTCCTGAGTCAGTGCCTTCAAGTGAATCTGGTAGTTTGACTGATGCCAGTTCAATGCAGTCTGAGAAAGCGAAATATCTAATATAATCAACTGATTCAGGGATAGTAACTGAAGTAAGTTCACTGTTCGCGTAAAACCCGTATCTCCCTATGGTAATCACCGTATATTCTGACTCACCGTCGCTGACTACCGACGGAATGACCAAATCACCCGTAATATAATTTCCGGCTTCATAAGTTGTAATACCGGCATCCCAGTCCACTTCATAGAAGCCGGCCTTGGTTTCGACGGTTTTAGCGTTCTCGTCCAATACGGTGTAGGTCAGGGTCTGGCCGGCGTAGGTGTAGTCGAAGTCTCGGGAAATGGCCGGTAGGGTCAGCAGGATCCCGAGGACAAGGAATAGAAGTTTCTTCATTCAGTTTGGTTTTGTCAAGCCTCGGTCTTCCTCTCGTTGGCGTTTAGGTTAGTCTGCAAAAAAAGCGTAGGAATCTGTATCTGTTGCCGTCCTACGTTCAGAGGCTTCTCGCATTGCCCTGTCAAAGTTGGACGGCAACGCAGAAGCCCACGCTCGTATATGCAAAGTTGCGACCGGCCATGCCTTTCACAAGACACAAAGCCGGATGGGTAACATCACATATCCACGGGCATCTACCGTTGCTCAATCCTTGACTTTGACACAAATTTTGCGAGAATTTCTGAACGTCAAGAATCAGCGCGGATAAACGCTTTCAAATGTATTTTTAACTACATCCCGCACCGCTCGTCCCCGACCGGGGCTTCTGCGAGTCGGTCTGCACCGACAAAGTTACGAAAACTTTTGCAAAAACCAATAAATAATTAGGACAAGGAGATAATTTCAATTATCTTTGTTGGGGAATCCGGAATTCCTCTTATCGGGTCCTAAGTTAAGAATATGGAAATACATAATCAGTCGCTTATAAAATCCTTGCAGACGTTGGCCAAGGAGTTGTTGCCAGCCGGCTCGCGGGTCGCGCTATATGGCTCACGTGCCCGAGGTGACTTTCGTGTTGATTCGGATTGGGATCTGCACATCATAATACCGGGTGACGATCATATCACATATCAGGAAGATTCAAGATACGGCTATCCTTTTTTTGAGTTAGGATTAAAATTCGGAGAAATCGTCAATGCGCGTGTCTATACGGTTGCAGATTGGTTGAAACGCAGTTTCCTTCCTTTTTACAAGAACGTCGAAACCGACAAAGTAATTTTATATCAGAACTGATGGTATGGGACTGACAGACAATGAGAAGAACGATTTCATAGCTTATCGCATTGCTAAAGCAAAAGAGACTATGGTTGAGGCTAAGGATAATGCAAGCCTTGAACATTGGAGCTTAGCTGCCAATCGGTTATATTACTCTGTCTTTTATATGACATTAGCTCTTCTCTTGAAACATGATATACTCGCAAAGTCCCATTCAGGGGTATTCGGTGTCTTTAGTAAAGAATACATCCTTCCAGGCATAATATCCAAGGAAGAGGGTATGCTTTACCGCCATTTGTTTTCTATGCGTCAGAGCGGTGATTATGACGATCTTTTTGATTGGAAAGAATCAGACATTCTTCCTCTCATCCCGCAAGTAGAGGCATTACTTAATCGTATTGAGTCGCTCATTTGGAAATGAATTTCTTGACAATCTTGGTTAAATAAAGCCGAAACCCGCGTATCGGGACATTGTGAATAGATTCATTATGGAAACAAACGCTAATATGGGATTGCCGGCAGTGGCTACTCATCCGGGTACTATCCTCCAAAAAGAACTGAAGGCTCGCGGAATCAAACAAAAGGATTTTGCTGAGACTATTGGCATGGCCGCTCCAAATTTGAGTGAATTGGTAAACGGGAAACGCAACGTGACAGAGGCAATAGCAATGAAACTCGAATTGGCGCTCGGCATCCCGTTCCAGAACTGGATGAATCTTCAGAATCGATATAATTATGTCAATCTTCAAAGAAAGTTATCCGCTCGTGCCACGTTGAAACCAATCACAACCGGAATCTCTCCCTCCATGAGCCTGTAACTTCCCTATACCTTCGGTGAGGCGCACCGCTGACGCGGTGCTCACCATAGGCTACCACTGGCATACCGCTGACGCGGTATCGCCGCCGGTAACGGAAAAAAGGTGAAACTTCAACTTAATAATTGGGTTGAATGTTGTATAATTGAGCAACTTTTGGCAAGGCTTACTATGAAGACAAAAATGCAGATATACAATGTGAGTGAAGAACTTAATCGCACATTTGGCGAACCCGGGACCGAAACCCGTCTTAAGGCTGAAAATCAGGCATGGGAAGAGTATAATGCTCAGATACTTCTTGATGCTCGAAAAGAAGCCGGTATGACTCAATCTGAGCTTGCGGACAAAATCGGAGCAAACAAAAGCTATATATCGAGAGTGGAAAGAGGTATTACGATCCCATCCATTTCAACTTTCTATCGTATGGTCGCAGCTATGGGACTCAGAGTAGAATTAAGGTAAGGCTGCCATTTTTTTGAAACGGGGTGTTACTTGCGGCGCGGGGCGAGGCGGTCGGGGTTCTTGGCGAGGAAGTCCTTCCAGGAGGAGGGGCCCTTGGCTATGGCCGGCTTGGACTGCTCGTAGAAGTGGGTGAGGGCCGCGGCCAGCGCATCGGTCGCGTCGGCGAGCTCCGGCATCTTGTCGTCCGAAATCTTCAGGATGTGCTTCAGCATGTTGGCCACCTGCTCCTTCGACGCCGCACCCTGCCCCGTCACAGCCAACTTGATGCTTCGCGGGGCATACTCGAAGATGGGGATGTCGCGCGCCAGCACGGCCGCCATCGCCACACCCTGCGCTCGGCCCAACTTCAGCATCGACTGAACGTTCTTGCCGAAAAACGGTGCCTCAATGGCCAACTCGTCCGGAAGATACTGCGTCACCAGACTGCTCACGCGCTCGTATATACGCGCCAGGCGGAGATAGTGGCTCTCAAACTTGTTGAGCTTGATGACCCCCATGACGATTGCCTCCGGCTGCTTTCCCCGCACGCCGAGGATGCCGTAACCCATCACGTTCGTGCCCGGGTCGATCCCCATGATGATTTTGTCGAAACCTTTGATAGCCGGATCCATCAGAGCTGTTCAAGTATTGTTGCGAAACAGAGGGGCTGCCGCTCGAAAGTGTCGGCATACCCTTCGAGAAGGGGAGAGAAATAATCTTCCATCCATGCGTCAGCACCGGCGCGGTCAGCGAACTCCAGCTGGAGAGACAGGTTCGCGCCCTGATTGAGGAACTCCGGGTCGCCCGGAACGGCGACAATCTTAAGCAGCTTAGAGGCCACAACGCCCGACTCGTCGTTAGACGCGATAGGGAGGCCGACATTCTTCAGCCAGTCGGTGACGGCAGCCACGTTGGCGTTTTCTTCAGCGAAAGATATATTGATGATGAACATAAGTAATTGAATGATAGTGAATAGTCTTTAAATACGGGAGTCAACCTTAAAATTTAAAGAACTACTGGTAAGAGGTTAAAAGACATAAAAAAACGGTATGCTTATCACTAAACACACCGCCAAAACAAAATTATGAAAAACATTCAACGCTATGCCGAAGATCGGCATTGAGGAGCCTCTTGTCGGATTCGAACCAACGACCCCGAGATTACAAATCACGTGCTCTGGCCAACTGAGCTAAAGAGGCATGTGGGCGAGCTATCTGCATCGCACCGCTCTACGACCATACCCTTGCTTCGATCAAGACCTGGGGGATTCAGGGAGTGCTGGTCGTGTAGGACTCACCCGGGCACAAAATTACAACCATTATCCGAACTGACAAAATTTTCCGGCAAAAAATCCACTTTTTAACGAACATTAACTAAAATCGGCCCTCCAAACATCGTTTTCGTCCCTATTTGCCGAGATTTTAACCTCGGAAAAGACCAAATTATCTATTGCGGAGAGGAAGGCTCCGGTATCTTTGCGACCGACCATAATGAGTGCTAAAAAGCCAGTGTGTGTCAGAATGTAACAAATACACCGGAAATACGGCTTGTGCCGTTAAAACGGATTCTTTTCAATCAAAAAATACTGTTCAACCAAAGATATTTTCAACCAAAGATATTATGGAGAAAAAGATTGTTTTCCGGCGCCTCGACGCGTCGAAGTATGAGAACTGTGCATTGATGCCTGCCGGAGCCATTGAGGAGGAAGGCGTCACCGCATCGCCAACGACTGGCGTCACGCCTTTGCCCGACATGTCAGGCTGGACCGCATCGCCCGTGACGTTCCGCGCTGACCTGCCGCAGGTGACCTTCCCCGAGGTGGAAGTCGGGCTCGAAGCGGCCGAACTGTCGCGACGCGAGTTTTCCCTAAGCGTGAAATGTAAAAACGCTGCGCCTGTCGAAGTGGTCAAGGTACTCGCCGGGACCGCCACCGACGTACCGACCGCCATCCGCCAGGAGGTGACGGAGACCGTCGGCCAGCTCGTCAAGACCGAAGTCAAGGGCTTCTGCGAAGCGGCCGACAAAGGTTTCTACTTCCTCGGTCCATTCCGCCTCGCCCTCAGGCTCCGACTCTCTGACGGCACACTCTGCACCCTCCCTGCGCCACGTCTGATGCTCCCCAACACTGTGCCCTTGCAGGTAGGCATCGTCTCAGCCGCCGTGCGTGACGACTCGGCCCTTGTCCGGTGCGTGATACTCCTTCAGCCCTCACGGATATGCCTGCGGGTGCATGATGCCGGGTCGTTCAGCCGAAATGTCAGTGCACTCGAGTTGCTCGCCACTTCACCCGCCACACTCTGGAACGCAGATGCCGAAATGAGACTCTCCTTCTTCTCCACCATGCCGACCACAATGGCCGGTACGTTGACCGACTCGGGGCTATTGACTGATGTATCGCCCTCGCGTTCGGTTTATCACGACGCCGCGCTCACCCGCGCCTTCATCTTCTCCGGCATTCCGTCGCCTGTTGAGTCCGCCCTGTCCGGCAGCGGAGGGTCGTGGTACAAGATCGGAGAACTCGCCGGCATCCCCGCACCCTCGGCAACGTGGACACGCGCGGCCCTCACTGCCGTCTCCTCGCTCAAATCGCTCTTCTCCGGCAAGGCACTGACGCTGGACTTCAGTGCCTCGACGGTCCCGGTCAGCGGACACGTCGCCACGGTCGGGGAGAGGACCGTATGCGTAGGGCCCCGACTGCAGTTGTCCGCCCCCTCCGTCTGCGCCGCTTCGCTCGCCCGAACCTACGACAGTGCGGGAGAACCTACAGGCGTACTCCTCACGGAGATATTGGTGAAATTTACTGACGGGGCGCTTATCTCCGAAACCCTCACCGGGGTGCGTATCGCCGATCCCTCTGCCGGCTGGTTGCGCGACTGCCTGTACCCCTCACCCGGCGCGACCGAGATCGTGGCCGTTTATCTCGACTCGACCGGTGCGGAACGCAACGTCGGGTTCCGCCTCGTCGACGCCCCCGAATCCTCGTCGAGCGTCAGCAGCGGACTGATGTACAGCCTGGCGCCCGAGCGTCTCGAGGCGATGCGCAAGAATGCGGTCAAGTGGAACGGGCAGACGCGCGACGAGGCGAGGATGCTGGTTGACTGGCAGACCGAAGCGGGTCCTGTTTCCTGCTGCGCAATGCGCTTCGTCTCGCCCGTCGGCATCCCGTGTGGGGTGGCGCGCGTGCTCCCCGGCGCATCGTCAGACTCCTTTCCGTCCCTTTATTTGTATGGAACGGAGGGAATCGCCGTTATCAAGCGCAACTCCGTCACCGGCTGGAAGAGTGAGAAGATAATAAGCGCGGTCAAGTGTGACAACGCCCGGGGCATAGTCGAAGCGGGCGACTCGGTCTTTGTCCTGACCCGCTCGGGACTCCTGCGCCTCGTCAACAACACTGTGCTTCTGCTCTCGCTCCCCGTCACGGGCTCGGGCGAGGAGTCTGCACTGGTCCGATTGCCCCACGCGCAGGAACTTGTCGGCATGGCGGCCGCCTCGGCGCCCCAGGTCTCCTTCGCGGAGGGAGAGCTGAGGTACGACTCCGTTTCACGACGAGTTGCGCTGATTGTGTCGGACCTGTGTTTTCTCTATGACAAGGACCGCGGCCGCTGGCAGCCCCTTGCGGGCGAAGGCTCGGGCACTCCCTGGCTATTGACCTATCCGATAGACTTGGGCGCGAAGCGAATCCGGTCTATCGAGTTCGGCGGCTGCGCAATGGCCGGCGAGTTGACCGTCGCCGTGTATGTCTCCGACACAAAGGGAGGCTGGCGTCTTGAACGGTTGGGGAGCACGAGCCGTGGGCGGATAGGTGCCATCTGCGGCTCCGGGGGCCGTTACCGCCGGTTTCTTGTCATCGGCAATGCCCCGGAAGAACTCATTGTCCGCACCTGACGATATGATGCAAAAGCTACATAATCAACGATTTGAAGAAATGTATGAAAAAATCGCAAAAAATAATTGGCAAAAAATTTGGTAGCTGCGATAAAAAGTTGTAACTTTGCATCGCTTTTCGGAAGAAGAGCAACCGAAACCGGTATCGGGGTGTAGCTCAGCCCGGTTAGAGTACGCGTCTGGGGGGCGTGTGGTCGCAAGTTCGAATCTTGTCACCCCGACAAAGGCGGTCGCTGATATCAGCGACCGCCTTTCGTTTATCCCACCACCAGCAATGATCGTACACCAATAATTTGACCACCGATAAAACTCGTTTATCGGTGGTCAAATTCGTTTATCGTCGGTTGATGTGAATTGCCGTGGGGGTTAGCGGATGAGGAGGGTGGTGGGGGTGTAGTCCCAGGCGAGGCGGATGGTCAGGGTGCGCGTGCCGGCGTCATAGGCCCAGCCGTATTGACGGATGGCCTTCACGCTGACGGCCCTCTCCATCGGCTTGCCGTCCATCAACACCTCGGCCGGTGCCTTGGCGACGGTCGGGATGACGATGTCAAGCATCCGGAAATCAGGCATCCCCTGATAGCGGCCTCCGTTGTCAGAGATGCGTATTTCGATTTCCTTTGAGCCCTTCTGCTGCCCCTCGAAATGAATCAGCTGATACTCGTCGTCTATCAGCGAGGTCGGCGACAGGCGGTTGTCGTCGAAAAGCGTGTACTCCGTGCGCTCGGCAGACGGGAAATACTTCACCGTCAGGAACTGCGGATTGTACTGAGTGACGTTCTGAATCGGTCTCTCATACTGCGGAATGAACGAACCGGCCCGCACAAAGAGCGGCAGCGACTGCAGCGGCGCCTTCACGGTAGCCGTCGTTCCCCCTTTATAGTGCAGCGACGGATTCGACCAGTCTATCCACTCGCCGGCCGGGAAGAGAACCTTGCGCGACGTCGCGCCGGCCGTCATCACCGGAGCCACAAGCACGTTGTCGCCCCACAGATACTCGTCGCTCACGTCGGCATATTTAGAGTCGGCGTTGTCGCCGCGGAAGTTCAGCGGACGCGCAAGCGGCCATCCCTTTGTCGCATTCTCGTATGCGAGCGTATAATTGTATGGCAGCCACTCATAACGCATCTTGATGAAACGCTTGATGATATCCTCCTGAGCCGGATAGTGGTACGGCTCGGGACGGTCCTGTGCGTGGGTGCGGAGCATCGGCGAGAATGTCCCCATCTGTATCCATCGGACATACAGCTCCGGGTCGTAGGGTTTCGCCGGGTCTACCGCGAAACCGCCCACATCAGAACCCATATAGCCAAGGCCCGAGATGCCCGAGCTGAGCATCAGGTTCACCTGGGGCTGGAAACCGCCCCACGAACGAGAGACGTCCGTGGTCCAGGGGAACACGCCATAACGCTGAAGGCCAGCCGTGCCGCCGCGCATCATCAGCATCGGGCGCATGTCGGGATAGTCCTTGCGCAGACCCTCATAAATGAGGCGCGACCACTCGTTGCCATACACGTTATGATACTCCGAGGCGCTCTTGCCGTTATCGTGAACCATCGTCAGCGGGTGAACCTCCGGTTCGCCGAGGTCACCCCACCAGCCGGCTACACCGTCGGCCGTCAGCCCCTTCAGGCGGTTCCAGAGCCACTCGCGCGTCTTGGGGTTCGAGACGTCGAACATGCCCGCGTCGCCGACCCATGTCGTCACGTCATGTGTGTTTCCGTCGGCATCCTTCACCAGCATGCCCTCGGCCGAGAGGAGGTTGTAGTTGTCGATGGCCCCCTTCTTGTTGATATAAGGCTGCGAGATGAGCACCACGTTCACACCCTTCTCCTTCAGGTCGCCGAGCATCTTCGCGTGGTCGGGCCACTGCTTCGGGTCCCACTCGAGACGTCCCATGTCCGTCTCCACGCCATACCAGTAGAGGTCGAGCACCATGCCGTCAAGCGGATATCCGCGCGAGATGAGCGAATCGACCGCGCCGCGCGCCTCCTGCTCGTTGTGGTATCCGTACTTTGACGTCACGTAGCCCAAAGTCCAGAGCGGGGGGAGGGGCTGACGCCCCGTCAGCTTGGTGAAATTCTCCGTCGCGCCGGCCAGGTCGCCGTTGCCGTTGACGAAATAGTATCCCAGGCCCGACTTCAGCGGGGTGGTATAGGTGATGGTGCTGTCACCGGTGACGAGCACCGCGTTGTCATAGTCGTCAAAGAACACGCCCGTGCCCTCGGCCGAGGTGATGAACGGCACCGAGATGCCCATCTGCGAGATGCGCGGGTCGCCGGCGGTATATCCGTAATTCTGCCGGTTATACATCGTCAGCGTGTCGCCCTCGACAGTAGGGCGGTGACCGCGCTCACCGCCGCCGTAGAGGCGTCCCGGAGTGCGCGTGAAAGAGACAGAACGCTCACCCGGGCGGCTGTTGTCGATGCCCCCGGCCTCGGCCAGCAGTAACCTTCCGTCAGCGTCATAGAAAGTGACGAGACCCGTCGCCCGGTCTACATGGACCGAGGTCAACGGGGTGGCGACCACCACCTTCGAGGCGTCGGCCCACACGTTGAGGTCACCGTTATACTTGCCTGTCACGTCCCCCTGTGAAGGGGCGAAATCGACATCCGCCCCCTTGGGTATCTGACGGACGCGGATAAGGCCCTCGTCGGCCGGAAGGATGCGGATCTCACCGCGCGGGGTGTCGACCGAGATCTCGCGCCCGTCGTTATACAGGCCCCCCGCGATAGGGGCGGCGTGTGCGGCAAGCGCCACCGACAGGAGTGCCGGCAGCGCCATGTATTTGATATTCTTCATTCGGAACATGATTAGAGTTCGATATCCTCATCGATGATGACGTGCCAGGGGAGGCCAGACTCGGCCACCTGAGCGAGGAACGGATCGGGGTTGAACTCCTCGACGTTGTGCACGCCCGGCATCACCCACTCGCCCTTGAGGAACATCATGGCCCCCACCATGGCCGGCACGCCGGTCGTATAGCTGACAGCCTGCGCTCCGGTCTCCTTATAGGCGGCCTCGTGCGAGCAGTTGTTATAGATATAATAGGTGCTCTCCTTGCCCTCCTTGTCGAGGCCGCGGATGCGGCAGCCGATAGAGGTCTCGCCCGTATAGTTCTCTCCGAGCGACCCCGGGTCGGGGAGCACGGCCTTGAGGAACTGGATGGGAACGATTTCCTGACCGTTATACATCACCGGGTCGATGCGGGCCATGCCGATGTCCTGAATCACGCGCAGGTGGGTCAGGTATTCCTGGCCGAAGGTCATCCAGAAGCGGGCGC
>CAZUAK010000071.1:0-10568 GCA_964618395.1 uncultured Sangeribacter sp. | reverse complement strand
AAATACTGAATACTATGGATTTTGAAAAACAGACACAGGAAGATCTCCACAAGTATCTCGTGAGCGTTGACCGCGTGGACAAGATTCTTCCTCAGACTCCCGATATCGAAGAGTTGTGGCCCGCTATCCTCGAGGCTTATCTGCCGGACGGCGTCCGGGAGTTTCAAGACTACCCGACGGTTTCGCTCGGTTGGATCATGTTCGTTGGCATGGCCGTGGCGAAATACTGGGACACCGACTGGGAGAAGTATCAGAAAGAGGGAGGCAAGAAGATCTATGAGGACCTCCGTGACGAGAAGGGATTTGACAATCTGGACGACCACATCCTCGAAACCGTGTTGGGAGTAGACAAGGAAGAGGCCGAAAACATCAGCAAGGTTGTAGGCGAATGTGCCGCAAGGACACTCTCTGCCCTTCACCGCGCCCAATTTGAACCGGGCACCGAGCAGGCTGCCCAGGCATACGTCGGGGCGCTCAAAGCCCTCTATATCATGGGTGCCGCCATGGAACTCAACGCACTCGGATACCACATGACTCCGATGGGCGGTTCAATGAACTGACCGTCTTGACATAAGAGCGTAACGCCGTCTCTAACAGCAGTCTTTCCGGCTGCTGTTAGAGACGGCGTTCTTCGGTCTTAGAGTGCAGGAACGAGCTGGCTGCACAATATATCACCGGTTATTGAGTTAAAATATTGATGTTTCGTATAGTACTTTGGCTTATTCCGATATTCTGCGTGCTTCTGACTTCTTTGGAGGCCCGCGGTGTCGTACCTGCCGGTACTGTGCTGAAAGGTGTCGTACTCGACTCCCTGACGAGGGAACCGCTCGATTTCGTGAACGTCTTTGTCAACTCCTCCGAAGGGGGATGCGTAACGGATGACAAGGGGAGGTTCAGGTTTAAACCGAAAAGCAGCGTCTCCACCCTTAGGGTCACCTGTCTCGGTTATAACCCTAAGAGCGTGAACGTCACCCGCGACATTGCCGGCAATCTCCGGATTCTACTTTCCCCGACCGATTATGAACTATCCGAGGTTGTCGTAAAACCGAAGAAACAGAAATATTCAAAGAAGAACAATCCCGCCGTAGAGTTCCTGAACAGGTTGAAGAACGCCTCCAAGGCCGGGGACCCCACAAACGAACCCTATTTCAGTTTCGACCGCCAGGAGAAGATGGTGCTCGGAATGAGCGATTTCAATCCTAAGGAACCGTCAAGGGACGGCAAGGAATCTCAATTGGCGTTCGTTAACGAATACATAGATTCGGCCTATCACCAGGACATGAATGTCCTCAAGCTCATTCTTCAGGAACGTCATGCAACCGACCTGTATCAGGGCGGGAAGGGTACGCATAAGGAATACATCTCTGCCGACAGGAGCACGGGGTTGACAAGCGGCTTCCCAACGGGGAACGTAACTGTCTTCCTCAACGACCTTATCCGTAACGTAGACATTTATCAGTCCGACATCACGCTCATTCAGAACAAATTCGTCTCACCCCTCTCGCCCATCGCCGCAGACTATTACAAGTTCTATCTCGACACGGTCGTTAGGAACTCCACCCCTCATTACCGGCTGACATTCATTCCCCACACTCCGGAGTCAATGAGCTTTCAAGGAATGATGTGGATACCGGTCAACGACACCACCATGACCGTCAGCCATCTGGAGATGAGGGTGCCGAAGCATATAAACCTGAACTATGTCTCCGACCTCTATATCGAACAGGACTTCTCTGTCGACTCGTTGGGCAACCGGAACAAGACGCGCGAGTTTCTCGGCGCGAGTTTCCACATCATCCCGGGCACCCAGGGCCTCTATGCGGAGAAGGAAGTCCTGTATGACAATTTTTCGTACGAGAAGAGGACTGACCTCGAGAAGGTTTATGAAACCCCTGGAGAAAGACACGAAGACTTCTTCGCGGACCGAAAGGATGAGGAATACTGGAACAGCAACCGCAAGATAGCCTTGACTCCAGCTGAAGCCCGGCTCGACGGCCTCAGCGAACAGATGCGCTCCAACACATGGTACCTCATTCTGGAGAGACTCATAAAATGGCTCGCGGACGGTTATATCTCCACGGCAAAGAAAGATTCCAAATTTGACATCGGAAACATACTCTCCTTCATATCATACGACACGGCCGAGGGCCTGCGACTGAAAGCCGGAGGCATGACCACCGCCGACCTTTCACCCCACTGGTTCGGCCGCGGATATGTGGCCTACGGTTTCAAGGACAAGGTGTGGAAATATGGCGCAGAGGTAGAATACTCCTTCAACCGGAAGAAAAGGCACTCACGCGAGTTCCCCATCAACTCCATTAAGGCCGAACACCAATATGACCTTTTCCAGATGGGACAGCAATATGAGGGAGGAGGCAATAACCTCTTGATGTCGTTCACCCGCAAAAAGAACTATAAGGTGACTTACCGGCGCTTCACCTCGCTGACTTATCTGAGGGAGTGGACAAATCACCTGTCGCTTGAAATCTCAGCCACGCACGAGATTCAGAAGGCCACGCGATACCTCCCCTTCCTTCTACCAGACGGGAGGGACCTCCGCCAATACGGACAGGCATATCTATCGGCCAAGATTCGCTTCTCACCCGGCGAGACTTTCATCCAAGGGGCTTCAAAGCGAACGCACGTCAATCTCGACGCACCGGTTTTCTGGATCAAGCATGAATTCGGTCCCAAGGGCCTGTTAGGCTCACGGTATAACCTGAACATAACGTCACTGTCAGTTGAAAAGCGCTTCTGGTTTTCCGCCTTCGGGTTCGCCGACATAGCCGTCAAAGGTGTCAAGTGCTGGAATTCCGTTGACTATCCCTCACTGCCGTGGCCGGGCGCGAACCTGAGTTATACGATACAGAAGAACGCCTTCTCCCTGATGAACCCGATGGAGTTCGCGGTCGACCAATACGCATCTTGGTCCCTGAACTATAACGGCAACGGCATCCTGTTTAACCGCATCCCCCTGATAAAAAGACTGCACCTCAGGGAGAACATAGGTTTCAAGGGTCTTTTCGGGTCTCTGTCCAAGAAGAACAACCCTGCCTATAACAAGACCCTCTTCCCCTTCCCCGCAGATTCTGAGACTGGCCTGCTCGATCCGGGAACGCCCTATATGGAATTCTCAGCCGGAATAGACAATATTTTGAGTCTTTTTCGCGTTGATTGGGTTTATAGACTGACATACCGCGACCGTCCCGATATAGACAGATGGGGTATCCGATTCGGCCTCCATTTCTCGTTCTGATATCGGGAGGGGTCTTATGTCCTCTGTATGCTTATAATTCATTACTTAAACTTCAAGACACCTAAAGTACTCCTAACAAGTTACCAAAATACTTTTACAAGTTGATGAAAAGGTTTCTCTACTTACTCATACTGCCACTTCTATTTCTTGTCTCCTGTGATGTGAACGAGCCTGATCCGGGAGGCTCGGGAGGACACGATTCAGGCAACAAGTATATCCCAAAGGATCCGGCCAAGATGACCCTCGTGGTTTATGCCGTGGCCTCAAATGACCTCTATTATTTCTGGAAGAAAGACTGTGACGAAATCCTGGAGGGTGCACAGCGCATCGGTGCCATGGGCAGCGACGTTCAGATTGTCCTGTACTCCGTCACCCCGAATGCCGAAAAGGCACAGCTCTCCATCGTCACAAAAGATGAAGGGAAATGGTCCATCAAGACCTTCAGGGAATATGACCGGTCTATCTTCTCAACGGACCCGAAGCGTATCTCAGAGGTACTCAACGACGTCCGCGACAAGATTAAATCTGAGAAATACGGACTCATTCTGTGGAGTCACGCCTCCGGGTGGACCCCGTTCCTTTCTCAGCGAGATGAGATTTACAGCTCGAAGAAACGGGCCTTCGGTCTCGACAAAGACAATGACAAGAACGAAGACCGCTGCGACATCATCGAGCTGGCCGATGCCATTCCGGAAGGCATGTTTGATTTCCTGTGGTTCGATGCATGCTACATGGGCTCGGTCGAGGTAGCCTATGAGATGGCCCGCAAGGTACCCGAAATGGTAGCCTATCCCTCGGAGATAGCCGGTGAAGGACTTCCCTATCACCTCATCCTCCCCTTCATCGCTGCTGAGGAGCCTGACCTTGACGGGGCGGCGCAGAAGATGGCTGACTATTTCAACGCCTCCTCTTCGCCCTATTCAGTGGGGCATTATAATCTGACCACTCCGCAACTCAAGAACATAAAGAAAATGTTTCAGGAGGTTTACGCGGCCAATCCTGAGCCTGACAACCTGTTGACGCTTCAGAAGTACAGCCGTTCTCCGTTCGGTCCATTCTATGACCTCAGGGAGTATGTACGCAACTCTGTTGAAGGTTTGAGCGGAGACTCAGAAGCCCTGCTACAGAATTTTGAGACAGCCCTCGACGAGATGGTAGTATACAAGAGCTGCTCTGAGATCTCGTTCAACTCCTACAGCTCATACAACCGTGAGATGTGGGACCAGGAGAAGTACTCGGGTCTCTCCGTCTGGCATCCCGGCCACGGCAGCTCCGCCTTTCAGGAATACCTTCACCGCACGGAGTGGGGCAAACCGTGACATTAACCCCTAATGCCCCTCCCCTAACCCCTAAAACCTGACCACCAACCCCTAAAACCCACTAACCAACCACTAAAGCCTGAGACCTAACACCCAAAACCCACTAACCATGGTTCAGTCTGAAAATTCAAATGACATCATCAACCTTCCCAACGTTCCGGAAGGCTCCTCAGAGTCTTGGTCGCTCCTGAAAGGCCTGACACTCGATGACGCCCTCTCAAAGATAGCCAACAGTGTCGTCGACTTCACGTTCAAACTCCTCATCGCCGTCCTTGTCTTCTACGTGGGCCGCTTTGTGATAAGGAAGCTGTACCGTCTGCTCAACTCCATCATGACGGCGCGCGACACGGACGCGTCCCTGAAGACCTTTGTGCTGTCGTTGGTCAACATAACCCTCTATTTCATCCTCCTGGTGACAATAGTGGGTATTTTGGGTGTCGAGACCTCTTCATTCCTCGCCATCTTTGCCTCGGCCGGTGTCGCAGTCGGCATGGCTCTGAGCGGAACGCTTCAGAACTTCGCCGGTGGAGTCCTGATACTCTTGCTGAAGCCCTATAAAGTCGGTGACTATATCGACACCGGCACTTATGCGGGCACCGTGAAGGCCATACAGATCTTCCACACCGTTCTCAATACCCCGGACAACAAGACAATCCTCATTCCGAACGGCCAGCTCTCAACCGGCTCCATCAACAACTATACCGGTGAGGAATACCGCCGCGTGGACTGGACCGTCTCGCTTTCATACGATACGGATTATGCCAAAGCCGCTGAGACCATCAAGGAAATCATCCTGAACGACAGCCGAGTCGTCACCTCATACGTCAAGAAGGACCACCTCCAGTCTAAAAATGACGAGTCAAGCAAGTCTCACCGCCTCCGCTTGGCGGTCGAAGATGCCAAGATTGAGTGTCCTCCCTTTGTCGGACTCAACGAGATGGCCGACTCCTCAATCAACCTCACCGTCCGCGCATGGTGTCACAAGGATGATTACTGGTCGCTGTTCTACGAGATGAACGCCACCCTGTTCACCGAACTGCCAAAACGCGGTTTCTCCTTCCCCTTCCCGCAGCTGGATGTCCACCTTGACAAATAAACCCATCATATCCCGTCATGAAGAAGTCATATATCTGGTTGCTGACTATAGTGATGGCCATAACCTTCGGCGCATTGCTCTATTTCCAGATAACCTATCTGGAGAATATGGTAAAGATGCGCGAGGCCCAGTTTTCGGAGGGTGTCATGCGCTCCATCTCGACCACGGCGGAGTTTCTGGAGAAGTCCGAGACCCTGCACTATCTCGAAGAGGATATAAACGTGCTTGAGTCCCACTTCTTTGACGACACGACCCAGTTCGGCAGCAGCTCCCCGAAATTCTCGGTCGAGAAGACAAAAGGCAACAACAAGAACTTTACCCTTCTTTACCCGGAAGCCCCGCAGAAGGTCGGTAGCAGCTACCGCCATCTCCAGGAGTCAATCCGCAACCAATATCTATATCAGCGCGGCCTGCTCGACGAAGTCATCATGGTCATACTTCAGGATGCCTCATCGCGCCCTGTCATGGAGCGTGCCGACTCGACGGCCATCCGCCACTTCCTCTCTTCAGAACTCGAAGCGAACGGTGTCAACATACCCTTTGTCTTCGCGGTCACAGGACCACAGAACGAGATTGTCTATGCCACCGACGGCTATGAGGAGGGCAACCTCGAGATATACGGCTCTCCCCTCTTCCCCCATACGGACAATCAGTATTCGCTCAAGGTGATGTTTCCCCAGAAGAGCTCATATATCTTCTCTTCCGTCAAGTTCATCATCCCCACCCTGGCCCTCTCCATTGTGCTTTTGGTTGTCTTCCTTCTGACCATTATACTGATTTTCAGACAGAAGAGGTTGAGCGAAATGAAGAGTGACTTCATCAACAACATGACCCACGAGCTGAAGACGCCCATCAGCACAATCTCGCTGGCCGCCCAGATGCTCGGAGACACGTCTGTCACCAAATCACCCACGACACTAAAACACCTCAGCGACGTCATCATCGACGAGTCCAAGAGGCTTCGCTTCCAGGTTGACAAGGTGCTTCAGCTCTCTGTCTTTGAAAATTCTTCGACAGCCCTGAACTTCACCGTTGTCAACGCTAACAACATCATAGAGAATGTCGTCAACACCTTCAAGATCAAGGCGGAGAAGTTCGGCGGTTTCACCCGCTCGGAACTGGAGGCCACCGACGCAATGGTGAAGGTAGACCAGATGCAGTTCACCAATGTCATCTTTTCGCTGCTCGACAATGCCATCAAGTATCGGCGCGAGGATGTGGCGCCGGAGCTCACCGTCTTGACAAAGGACGTCTCGGGCCACCGTCTCCAGATACGCGTCTCTGACAACGGTATCGGTATAAAGAGAGAGGACCAGAAAAGGGTCTTCGAGCGATTCTATCGCGTCTCTACCGGAAACCGCCATGATGTCAAGGGCTTCGGCCTCGGCCTGGCATACGTCAAGAAAATGGTGACTGCCTTCGGAGGGACCATAACGGTCGAGAGCGAACTCGGGAAAGGCTCCGAGTTCATCATCACCCTCCCGCTGGTTGAGCCGAGCCACACGTAAGAGGGCTGGATACAAACATTTTTTAAGATTAATTTTCAAGTTTATCTTCCTGTGTGACAAGATTTTATCTCTCGGAGACCAAAAATATTTAATATTATCTTAGCAAATGTTAACTCATATTTGTTATAATATTAAATACTGATGGTGAAGACCTTCGGTATTTGACCGAAAACACAAAAATAAACTACCTTGATAAAATAAAGACTATGGAAGATAAAATCAAAATCCTTCTCTGCGAGGATGATGAAAACTTAGGAATGCTCTTGAGGGAGTATCTCCAGGCAAAGGGTTTCAGTCCCGAGCTCTGCACAGACGGAGAGAAGGGCTACAAAGCCTTTGTGCAGGGTCAGTATGACCTTTGCATACTCGATGTCATGATGCCGAAGAAAGACGGTTTTACCCTCGCTCAAGAAATCAAGGCAATGAACAGCGAGGTGCCCATAATTTTCCTGACGGCGAAGAACCTGAAGGAAGATGTGCTCGAAGGCTTCAAGATAGGTGCGGACGACTACCTCACCAAACCCTTCTCGATGGAGGAACTCGTTCTGCGCGTCAATGCCATCCTCAGACGTGTGAAAGGCAAAAAGGACCGCGACAAGAGCCTCCACAAGATTGGCCGTTATGAGTTTGATTCACAAAAGCAGACCCTCACTCTTGACACCGGAGAGGTGTCGAAGCTGACCACCAAGGAGTCGGAGCTTCTTTCGCTTCTGGCGAACCATATCAACGACATCCTTGAACGCAACTTCGCGCTCAAGACGATATGGATTGACGACAACTACTTCAACGCCCGCAGCATGGACGTTTACATCACCAAACTGCGTAAGCTCCTGAAGGCCGACCCCAACGTGGAGATCATCAACATCCACGGCAAAGGTTACAAGCTCATCGCCCCCAACTGATCATACCGCCCGACTGAGGTTCGTACCATAATCGGGCTTCGGACACATACAGGACGCGACCAATCTCGCGTCCTTTTTTCATTCGCGTTTCCTATTTCAATTTTTTTTTGTATTTTTGCCAAACTGATACCGAAGCTGTCAGGCTCCCTCCATACCGTCTTGCACTCAGCGAAGCGGACAGGAAAGGACGAAGACGCTTTGAGTCTCTGTTTATACAAGATATAAATTTTAATCAAGATACAAGAAAACTCTAAAACCGGATGAAATACCTCTTCAGGTTCTATCAATATCTTATCGCCGGGCCTATCCTGCTGGTGCTCACGATACTCACGTCGTTGGTCACCATCATCGGATGCGCCCTGGGCGGAGAGAAGATATTCGGGTACTGGCCGGCTCACTACTGGTCACGCTGCGTGTGCGTGCTCTGGTGCGTGAAGGTCAAGGTCGTGGGCCGTGAGAACATCTCGAAAAATCAGTCATACGTCTTCGTCGCCAATCACCAGGGGGCGTTCGATATATGGGCCATTTTCGGATATCTCAACCACTCCTTCAAGTGGCTTATGAAAAAAGAACTGGAGAAGATTTTTCTTGTGGGTTACGCCTGCAAGGTCTCCGGTCATGTCTTTGTAGACGACTCCAAGCTAAGCTCCATCCGCGAGACCATCAGCGAGTCTGAAGACAAGCTTAAGGACGGCATGTCGCTGGTCATCTTCCCTGAAGGGAGCCGGACCTGGGACGGCAAGATGATACCCTTCAAGCGCGGGGCTTTCATGCTCGCGGCGGAGTTCAAACTCCCGGTGGTCCCCATCACTATCGACGGCTCGTTCAAGGCCATGCCCCGGATGACCTATAACGTAACCCCCTGCACAATCACACTGACAATACACAAGCCTTTCTATCCCGGAGAACGCGGTTTCAACACCAAAAAACTCATGGCCGACTGTCGCGCGTCGATTGAGTCAGCTCTACCTGACAAAGACAAGGGAATGAGCGAGGCTAAAGAAGAACATCATGGTTAAGAGTGATACAAAACATGATTAAGAGTGATATAAAAACCGTTCTCTCCATCGCCGGGAGCGACTCTATCGGAGGCGCCGGGATTCAGGCTGACCTCAAGACCTGCTGCGCGTTCCGCACATACGGCATGACGGCCATCACCGCGGTCACGGCCCAGAACACACTCGGAGTTCAGGGTATCGAGCTCATAAAGCCGGAAATGATACGCGAGCAGATAAAGTCTGTCGTGAGCGACTGTATGCCCGATGCGGTCAAGATAGGCATGGTTGGCGACGCCGCGGCCGTGCGCGTCATCGCGGACTGCATCAAGGAATACGGGCTTCGCAACGTCATCGTAGACCCGGTGTTGGTCGCCTCGTCAGGCTCGTCGCTCAGCGGAGAGCTTCCCCATACCATCGAGGCATTCTTCACGGAGCTCTTCCCGCTTGCAGACCTCATCACGCCCAATATTCCCGAGGCAGTCGCCCTGTTGGAGATTGCCGACGGGTTTGAGGATCCGGGGCTCATGGCAGTCCGGCTGCTCGCCTCTTCTCACGCAAAGGCCGTGCTGGTCAAGGGTGGCCACGGTGTGAAGGAGGAGGCCCGAGACTATCTGGTCATGAATACCCCTGAGGGTATTAAGGCCGAGGAGTTCACTGCTCCCAGGATAGAGACGCCCAACACTCACGGAACCGGTTGCACTCTCTCCACTGCGATAGCCTGCGGTCTCGCACATGGCCTGAGTTTATCTGAGGCGGTGTCGAAAGCCAAGAGGTTCATCTCGCGCTCTCTCGAGTCGGGACGTGCCCTGAGACTCGGTCACGGAACCGGCCCTCTCGACTTTTTTGTCCCATCAGAGCCGTGACAACCGCCTCAGGGTCATATTTACATAGTATCTAACCTTTTCTAATAACCTATACTCATGAAACTTCTCCTCAATAACTGTGAAGTCGAAACTGCAATCGACAGCATCTGTCTCTCCCAACTCCTCGCGGACCACTACAATACCCTGCGCGGTATGGCCGTCGCAGTCAACAACAAGCTCATCGCCCGTGACTGCTGGGACAGCCACGAACTCCGCCCCAACGACGATGTCGTGGTGATCTCGGCGGCTTTCGGCGGCTGAATATCAAGTCGTAGAGACGGGTTCCGAGCAGTAGAAAGCATTATCAGCTTCAATGTCCGGTGAATTTCTCAAAATAGTCTTCACTCTCCCAGAAGCGTTCCCTGATGAGGCACAAATCATCATGGAACTGCTCGATGGAGGAGTCAACAGAGTTCATGTCCGCAAGCCGGAATGGACGGCAGAAGAAGTGAAGAAACTGTTCGGCATGATAGAACCCGTGTTCTATCCACGACTGACGCTCCACGGCACTCCCGAGCTCATCGGCTCGGAGCCTGGCCAGTTTCCGGTCGGATTTCAGCTGAACAGCCGCTTTCCGCAAGCCCCGGAGAAGGCTGTAATGATTTCGAAGAGCAGCCACTCGCTCG
>CAZUAK010000070.1:0-10577 GCA_964618395.1 uncultured Sangeribacter sp. | reverse complement strand
TTGGCGCGGAGCACCATCGAGCCCTCCTCGAACTCGCCCTTGTTCATACGCTCGAAGAGGTCAAGGTTTTCTTCGATGGGGCGGTCACGATAGGGTGAGTTCTCACCGGGACGGGTGGGAGTACCCTTCTGGAGGGCAATCTCTTCAGAAGTCTGCTCGTCCACATAGGCCTTTCCCTCCTTTATGAGGCGGATGGCGAAGTCATAAAGCTGGGGGAAGTAGTCACTGGCATAGTAGAGGCGGTCGCCCCAGTCATATCCGAGCCAGTGGATGTCACGCATGATGGAGTTTACATACTCCATATCCTCCTTCTGGGGATTGGTGTCGTCGAAACGGAGGTTGCAGGTACCGCCGAATTTCTCGGCCGCACCGAAGTCCATTATGAAGGCCTTGGCGTGGCCGATGTGAAGATAACCGTTGGGCTCGGGCGGGAAACGGGTATTTAGCCGACCGCCGTTTTTGCCGGCCGCGAGGTCGTCCTTGATATACTGTTCCACGAAGTTCAGACCGCTCTCGTTGACGAGGGCCTCTTCCTCTTTGATTATTTCTTCTGCCATTAATTCTTCTGCCTTTAATTCAGATTTAGTATTTACATGCAAATTTACAAAATTTTTTACTAACTTTGCGACAGTTGAGGAAATTATTGTTTCCCTTTACGCCATTAATTGACACTCCCGTTATGTCCTCCACAACGACGCTAAGACTGATATTCTTACTTACCAGCTTGATAATCACCCTTAAGGCTTATTCTGAGACTTTCCGTTTCGGAGATATTCTCTATTCCGTACTGAGTGCCGATAAAGTGGCAGTCGTGCCTGCCGGAGAAGAGGCGTACGTCGGAGACGTGTTAATTCCTCAGACCGTGACTTCACCGTCCGGCAAATCCTATAAGGTATCTGAAGTTTCTCCCTGGAGCTTTGCGGAGAGCGGAGTGACCTCGGTGACAGTCAAAGGGTCGCTGGAACGCATCGGTGAATATGCTTTCTATTCCTGTTCCGAACTGGAGAGCGTAGAGATTCAAGGCAGCGTATCCTCTATGGGCAGACGGACGTTCGCCATGTGTCCTCAACTGCATTCTTTCATCGCGCCGAACGGACCGACCATCATACCGTCACAGTGTTTTTATGAAGACTCATCGCTCGACCGGCTTGAGACCGGCGCCGACGTGGTGGTCATAGACGAAGGGGCGTTTTTCGGATGCAAGGCTCTGCGCGAGATGGACTTCGGTAGCAGCCTTCGGGAAATCGCCACCTCCGGTTTTGAGGGATGTTCGGGATTGACAAAGGTGTCTTTCGAGACATCCAGCCTAATCGGAGACTATGCCTTCAGGGGATGTAAGAATCTCTCGACGGTTGACGGTTTTGAGATATTGGAGTCGATTGGACGCGAAGCCTTTGCCTCGTGCGTGTCTCTAAGGTGGGTCGAGTTCATGGGAGCGTTGACTGAAATGGGGGAGGGGTGTTTCATGAACTGCAACGGGCTGACTTCGGTATATGTCAAGGGGATGCAGAAAGAGATTCCGGCTTTTGCCTTTTCAAACTGCGACAGGCTTGAAAAGGCGGTCATCGGAGGCAAGGTCCGCACAATCGGAGACATGGCCTTTAAGAACTGTCCCCGGCTGAACGAAGTGGTGCTTCAGTCCTCGGTCAAGAATATCGGTTATGAAACGTTCGACAACTGTGACGCCCTGAAAAAGATTTGCATTCTTTCGATAGAACCTCCCGTGGCGTCATACGGTGCCTTTGCCACTGACGCGTATACTGAAGCAACCCTCTATGTACCGATAGGATATAAACAGTTATTCTCTCAAAACGGCTGTTGGGAAAACTTCAAGAACATAGTAGAGACAGATGAAGATCCCTCGGGAGTCAGCACAATAACCATTGACCAACCGAAGATTACCTGGCTGACAGGCAACACCGTCAGATGCGAGTCGGCCACCGCCGACTTTATATTCCTTGACCTGACGGGCCGGACACCCCTGAAAGGAAGTCTAATCTATGGAGATGTCAAGAGCTTTGACCCGGGAATGTTGATTATCGGAACACAGAAATTTATCGTCAGATAAAAAATGCTTAAGGCCCCGTTTTTGAAACGGGGCCTTATTTCACTGCACAGATTTCACTACAAAGACAAGTAACGAATTCCTCTCTATTTGGTGAACGAGGTATCCACCTTGAAGATGGAGCCGTCGCAGATGCACTTGACGCATTTGGTGAGGAGGACCTTCAGTTCGGCTTCCGGCACTATGCGCGCCTTGGCTGTGCGGTAGACGGGAAAGCTGTTGAAACAGGGGTCGCTGCTCCAGTACCAATCCATCGACTTCACTCTCGGCTCTTTGTCAAAGAGTCTATAGATGTTGAACAGTTGGGTTCTGGCACAGACGGTCAGGCCGGACACTCCATTGTCCCAACGGGTGACGCAAATGATGTTGTGGCGACGTCGCACGTCCGACTCGGCTTCGGCTTTTGATGTGGTGTGTCTGACGGAAATATGCCGGTTGGACTGTCGGTTTATCTGATTCATCTTAGCCTTGAAGATATGACCGTGAGTCGAGGAGTCCTTCATCCGGTTGAACCAAATCCAGTAATGTATCATCTCATGGATGACGATATCTTCGAGGACAGGTTCCTCGAAATCGATACGGGAGGTTATGCGGATGTGGCAATCCAACGGCTTGGCCATGGCCGAGCGCGGATGGACGAAACACCCGAGGGTCGCGCGGGCTGCTGAGAGACGGAACTCAATCTTCGGAAGCAAGTTGTCGAAATATAAACCATTGAAACAGTCAAAACGCTCTTTCAAGTATGGAATGTTTGCCCTCATTATAAAGTAATTTGCTGTCCTTGGGGAACGGACAAGGTCACCGTCCCCGCCGTGAGCAGGACAGAAGTTATTTCGGCTGAGATAGGGGTAAAGTATAAAGCCGGTTCTCCCGACAACGGGACAAACCGGCAAATCTTTTGACGTATCCGCGAACTCGTCAATTGATTATGATTTGACCGAGCGGGGCCGGTCCGAAATTAACGTAAGCAGCTGCGAACTGTCTGATAAAACTGAGGGTGTCACGACGTGGCACGGAGTTAACAGTCATCTTATTATCCTTTCTTAAAGATTTAAATTGGGTAGAATCCGTCATAGGCAATTGGGTTTGATAAGTACTAATTCAAAACTGTATTTATAACGGACCAGACAGTGGAAATATTTTTTACCGATGATAAAAAAAGAAAAGGCCGAATACATGGCGCCGATAAAGTGTATGGTTATAAACCCCATTTCAAAAAAATAGCGAAAAGCACCGGCCGAAGAGCCACCCGTGCGGCCACCATTTTTTTGAAACAGGGTCTAAAAAACGAACGCAGCCATCCGAGGGGATGGCTGTATGCGAAAAATGGTGTATTGCAAGAAAATAATTGGGCTTTTTAACCCTGCTTCAACGTACGGTTTTTACGGTTAATGACCTGCATGACCCTGACCGGGTCGTGTCTGCCTTAAGAGCTCAACGAGTGGAGGGAAGGTCGGGAAACCGGAATGAAGCGTATCAGATAGAGAGGACGATATCCTTCTCTGCTGCAATACGACGGAGGTTAATGAGGGCGTAGCGCATGCGACCGAGGGCGGTGTTGATGCTGACGCCGGTCTGCTCTGCGATCTCCTTGAAAGAGAGGTTCTGATAATAACGCATCTTGAGGACCTCCTTCTGGAGCGGAGGGAGCAGGGTGATGAGATGCTTGACATCTTCGCGAATCTGATCTGAGATCATGATGTCCTCGATTGTCTGTTCGCAGAGTTCCTTACGGTTGAGGACATCGACATCTTCGAGATCTGCCGACTGCAGAAGGCCGGATTTCTCCTGGCGATAATAATCGATTATGAGGTTATGCGCGATGCGGGAGATCCACGCGGGGAACTTGCCGTTTTCGGTATAGCGACCCTGGCGGATTGTCTGGATAGCCTTCACGAAGGTATCCTGGAATATATCGTTTGCTACATCTTCGTTTTTGACGATACGGAAGATGTACGTGAAAATGCGGTCCTGATGACGGCGAAGAAGAGTATCGAACGCCTCATTATTTCCTTGCGCATAAGCCTTAACCAACTGCTCGTCGGTCATGCCTGTGTATTTTACCATTCTGTTGCTGTTTTTACTGTTTAGTAGAAGTTTTCTATAGGCAACGGAGTTAGTAGTACGGGTTAAGTAAAGTCAAATAGTTAAATAATAATCTCGAGTGAAAAGCCTTTGCGGAACCGTCTCAGATGCGCCTTTAACGGACTCCCCTCGAAATTCGTATGCAAAGATAAAACAAAAATGCCCCAAAACCAAATTTTGGAGCATAAAAATATGTTAAAGTTTCTTAACGGGAAAATATTATCCCTTCTTATACGATACGGTTATTTTGTTAGTCGAAGGCCTGCCCAGTTGTTGTCCGTCCGGACCTCGCGCAGCGTCAGCCCGGCCTCGTGGGCAGCCGCCTCCACGACAGGAATGTCCTCTTCGTAGAATCCGCTGAGGAGCATCGTCGCACCCGGCTTCATGGTTGCCGAATAGGCCTTTATGTCGCCGGTGATGACGTTGCGGTTGATGTTGGCGATGAACAGGTCTATGTCCTTGTAATCCTTCAGAAGTCCGGCATCGCCACATTCAAACTTAACGTCGACACTGTTCAGTTTGCCGTTCCCGATAGAATTTTCATAAGCGCCCGGATCAATCTCTATACCGGTGGCCGAGGCTGCTCCGCGCTTCAGGGCGAGGATTGCCAGGATACCGGTTCCCGTACCCATGTCGAGAACCTTTTTACCCTCGACCGACATGTCGAGGAGATAAGAGAGCATCAGCGAGGTCGTAGAGTGGTGACCCGTTCCGAAAGCCATTTTCGGATCTATGATGATTTCATACTCCGCGGTCGGAACATCCGTGTGGAACGAAGAGCGGACAACACAGCGGTCAGCAACGACTATGGGCTTGAAATAGTTCTTCTCCCACTCCTCGTTCCAGTCAACGCCCTTTATGAACTCAGATGAGAAGGAAACTTCGGTTTCGAACGGAAGGGAGTCTATGGCCTCTTTCACCTTCTGCTCGTCATAGTCTCCGGCCTGAATGTAGGCGGTCACTCCGGTGTCTGACGGCTCGAAACTTTCGTATCCGGCATCGGCCAGAAACGCTGCCAGCAGGTCGGTCATGTCGGCCGAACAGGGAGAGAGTGTAAAGTCAACTTTGCGATAATCCACAGTTATCGGTTATTCGGTTAAGGTTATAAGTATAGCTAACCCTAAAACATTATCTTATCATATAATAGAAGTAACTCTGAGTATACTTCTTTTAAGAGTTAAGAACTACTTACTTCGGAAGTTGTAGGCCTTATTTCTTTTTGAAGAAGCCCAGCACCTTGCGCACTGAAGAGAAGACGGAGAAGCCGAGCATAGCATAGTCGAGATAGTTGAGGCCCCCCATGAGTTTCTTGGCCATCCCGAGGGCCTTTGAGGTCTTTTTACCCTTGCCGCTCTGCTCAAAGGGGCGCCAGTTGCGTATGTTGTATACGTCTTCGGCGACTTTCTGACGTGCGAACTCCTTCTTGAGGGCGAGCACGGCACGGCGGTACCTGATGTCATCAAGGTTATAACCCTTGAAGTCAGGCTTTTCATCGAGAACCTGTTCGGCGGTCTCGGTATTGGCTATCATTTCGTTGCTCATGTTCAGTTAAGAAAGAGTTTGGTGAGGAACTTGGCGATAGGGTTGAGGATGAGTGGCTTCTTGAAAATGATGAGGAGCACCATCAGCACCACGAGACAACCGCTGACCGCCAGACAGGCAAGCGCCGGGGCCATGAACATTTTGAAGGTGTCGATAAGGCTGAGCGCGAGCACAAAGAGTATGACGACACCGATCAGCAGACACACCGCGCCGAGGGTGATGGCCCCGCCGAGGATGGTCATTTTCTCCGCCGCCGTGAGTTTGGTATACTCTATCTGGAGAGTCAGCCACTCTTTGGAGTCGGTAAAGACTGATTTGATTTCGTCTGTCAGTTTATCTTTCATTCGAAAGCATTTTTGGAAAAAGGTATATAAATATAAAACGGGATAAAACGGGAGCGACGAAGCGAAATTGCGTTCGTCGCTCCCGAAATCGTTTTGGAGCAGATCTTATTCTTCTCCGGTCAGTTCAGCGACGAGGGCGTCAACCTCGGCGTCGCTGATTTTGATACCTTTCTTTTTGAGAATCTTGCAGATTCTGTCACGCAGTTCCTCGCCCTTTTCAGGTGCGAAAAGCAGAGCTGCGCCACAACCTACGATTGCTCCGCCGATGAAGGCATAAAGAATATTAAGTGCTTTCATTAAATCGTTTTTCATTATGTGTAATGATTGTCAGGGAAGTCCGTCAGCTTGTGCGGGACCTCCCCGGTGGGGATTCGGAAAAAATTAGAGAGCGCCCTCGATCTGATCCTCGATTTCTTCGGCGATTTCTTCGAGCTGACTCTTCTTGAGGTTGATACCCTTTTCCTTCAGGATCTCAACGATTTTCTTGCGGGTCTTTTCACCTTTCTCGGGAGCGAGGAGAAGACCGATGGCTGCGCCGGCGACTGCACCGCCGACAACTGCGCTGATTACGTGTAATGCTTTCATTTTAAATAAGTTTTGATTGTTATTTATGTTTACTGATTTCGATTCAAAGTCTTCTCGGGAGAGAATGGGAAGACATCTTTGAAGGCCTGGAGCGGACTTTTCACATCCACTCTCTATTTATGTAACACTCTCTATCGCGAAATGTTTCAGCGCCACGCGTTTTCCTGTCATTATCTCAACGCGATCACACCCTGTGCCTCGGTGTCATGACGATAGGCGAGGATGCCGAGCTCGTCTACAGAGTAGACAGCGCTGCCGCCTCCAGGTAGGGGAAGCTCCACATGACTGTCATCGACAAACGTCATCAGCGGATATGTCTCCTCCTCAGTCACGAGATTCCATGTCTGATCCTCTTCTGTGAATTCGAGTCTCATGGAATCTCCGGTTTCCGAGTGGGTGACGGTGTATCCTTTTCCGTCACACTCTACGAGATAGTCGCCGTGGTCAGTGGGGATAACGGTCGTCGAAGCCGTCATCGGGTTCGAGCCGCTCCAGAACTCTATCGAGTTTATGACCAGGATGTCCGCCAGGGCTGTCACCTCATAGACCGGAACGATGCAGAAAGCAATGAAGACCAGCTCGTTCACGAATTTGTTTCCGATATGGTTGTTCCACGCCAGAATCTTGTTTGTCAGGCTGAAGCTGCCGATACAGGAACTTGTCGAGACGGCGAGTGCCAGGGCGCAGACGCCGGCGGTGAAGAAACTTTTCTTTTTCATAATGTCAAGTTATTATGGGGTTATGTAATTCAAATCCACTACGTGAGCCTCCCTACCGGTCAAAACGGGAGCTCCTCGCCGCGCTGGAGGACCTTAAGCGAGTCGATTGCCTGTTCCGGATTCTCTGCATCGAAGACATAGCTTCCGGCCACAAGGATATCGGCACCCGCCTCGGCCAGCTGGAGACCGGTCTTGGCGTTCACGCCGCCGTCGACCTCGATGAGTGCTTTCGAGCCCGTATCATTGATGAGGGCGCGCAATTCCCTGACTTTCTTGACCGAGTGTTTGATGAAGGGCTGGCCGCCGAACCCCGGATTGACCGACATGATGAGCACCAGCTCGACGTCTTCGATTATATCCTGAAGCAGGGAGACGGGCGTCGCCGGGTTGAGGGTCACGCCGGCCTTCATCCCCGCGTTGTGGATACGCTGGACAACACTGTGTAGGTGAGGGCAGGCCTCGACATGGACGTTCATGAACTCGGCTCCGAGGTCGCGCACCTGGCTTATCCACTTGTCCGGCTCCACAATCATGAGGTGGACGTCAAGGGGTTTCGTGCAGTGTTTGGCCACGGCACTCATCACCGGGAAACCGAAAGAAATATTGGGGACGAAGACACCGTCCATCACGTCGAGGTGAAGATAGTCAGCCTGCGAGCGGTTGATCATCTCTATATCGGGGAGCAGGTTGGCGAAATCTGCCGACAGCAGAGAGGGGGAAACGAGCATTTCGATTATGATTTAAGGTTTGAAGAAGGTTTTTTCGGTTTGAAGGCGTTATAGAGGATGAAGATGAGGCATATCACGGCGATGCCGTACCCGCACCATGTTAGGTACTTGTTGTATTCCTCTACCTTTTCGAAGAGCATGTCCGGTTTCACCGACAGCGACAGCCAGTAGCCCAATGCCGCCAGGATGGAGTTCCACACCAGCGCGCCGAGGGCTGTGAAGACGGCGAAGATGCCGACATTCATCTTCGATATGCCGGCCGGGATGGATATCAGCTGACGGATGGCCGGTATCAGACGGCCTATGAACGTCGAGGCTGCCCCGTGTTTGTCGAAATACTTCTCCGCCTTGTCGACCTTCTCGCGGTCAATGAGACAGGCGTGGGCGAAGCGAGTGTCGGCGAAACGGTAGACCAGGGGACGGCCAATCCAGAGGGCGAGATAGTAGTTGATGAATGCGCCGCACAGTGCGCCGAGCGTAGCCATGGCCACGACGCCGTAGATGTTCATGCCCGCTCCGGCACCGACATTGGTGCAGGCGATATAGGCGGCCGGAGGAACAACCACCTCGGAGGGGAAGGGGATGAATGAACTCTCGATGGTCATGAATATGAAGACGAACCAGTAATTGGCGTTTTCAAGAAACCACTGAAAGAAGGTACTGGCGTCGAAGATTGCGCCGGGTATCATGTCGAGTAACATAAAGTCAGATTATTCGGATTTTTGTGTCAACGGACAACTTCTGCAAAATTAACGAAAAAATCCGACATGAACCCAGCGGAGAGGTTTTTTGGTAAGTAGTTCTTAAAAATAATGAGCCTATTATCGATTAATTTTTAAGAACTACTTATGGAAAAGGTCATTTTTTCGGAGACTGGAACGACGATGAGTATCCGTCGTTATGTCCCGGATGTCCGGCGGTTATCAACGAGGCGAGCCGGATTTTCGGATGTCCGACGCCAGGGTTGAGTTTGTCGAGGGCCTTCATGAGTTTGCGGTTGACCTCTTCGCGCCTCAGTTCCTCTTCCGAGGCGAAGACAGAGCTCATCATGTTGTCCGGCCTTATGTCATTGAGGATGACTCCTCCGCGCTTCACCGGCAGAGCCGGGTTGAAGATGGAGTTGAAAAGGGAGACGGCCGTCTTCACTATCAGGACGGTATCCGAGATCGGGTCCTTAAAGACCTGGGAGGCCGAGGGATGAATCCCGGCATACTCGGGTTTGAAGGGATTGGTGGAGAGGAAGACGGTCATTGAACCACACTGCCCTTTCATCTTTCGGAGCTGACGGGCGCAGTCAGTGGCATATATCGCGATACGTGCCCGCAGATAGTCATAGTCGTCAATGTCTTCGGGGAATGTGCGTGTCTCGGAGATGCTGTCCTGAAGCGGGCGGTCTATGTGCGAGAGCTCTATGCAGTGTTCGCCGTGCAACTCGCGCCATGTCCGCTCACCGTTCACTCCGAGGTGCCCGCGCACCCACATCAGGCTGCGCCGGGCCAGGTCTGCCGCCGTGTACACCCCGTCCAGATACAGTCTCTTTGACAGGCGACGGCCGATTCCCCAGAGGTCTCCGATATCGGTCTCTTCCAGATACCCCATGATCTCGGCCTCGTCCTCGCGCATGACCCCGACGCTACGCCCTGAATGCTTGCAGCTGTCGGTCACTATCTTGGCCAATGTCTTTGAAGGGGCGAAGCCCACCGTCACGGGGAGGTCGAGCTCGCTGAGGGCACTGTCAACGATAGACTGCCCGATGGTCATGAGATAGTCCACCGGCACACCTTCCATATCCAGAAAGGCCTCGTCGACCGAATAGTCAATAGTCTTCGGCGCGTAGCGTCTGAAGATGTCGTGCACCTTGATGCTCAGCTCGCGATAGAGTAGATGATTGCCCGAGAGGGCCACAACGCGACCGGCCACCACATGGTCCCGAATCTCGAAAGCCGGCTGGCCCATCCGGATACCCAGTTTCTTGGCCTCATTACTGCGTGCGACGACGCACCCGTCATTGTTGCTCAGCACCACGACAGGCCGTCCCTTGAGAGCCCCGTTCCGGGTACGCTCGCAAGAAACGAAAAAGTTATTGCAGTCTGCTAATCCAACCATAATGTCTTTCAGGTAAAGTGACTCTCAAGTAGTTACTTAATTTGAAGAGTAACTCAGTTATCGGCGTCAAAAATAATAAAAATTCCTGACTTGCAAAAACTCCATCCCACACTCCTTGATTAAATCAGACTATCAAGCGCTGTTACAAATCTTCAATTCTGACTCTTAAGGTTTTTTTGACCAACCAGAAAAAGCAGTGGTGCAAATTTTCTTGCGAATTTCCATAGAATGTGAAGAAATTTTCATATCTTTGCACATTATGACTTATTCGCAATGGAAGACCTTAATAAAATATTTAATGTACCCCCGTTTGAATTGTTAACACACTGTTCTAAAATCGAATTGTAGGAAGTCCGCAAATCGACAAAAGATAAATCATGAAAGTGAACTCACCATATTCAGC
>CAZUAK010000069.1:1933-10611 GCA_964618395.1 uncultured Sangeribacter sp. | reverse complement strand
GCACGCCGGGGGGCTCGGCTGATGCCTCGCCCCCAACGCAGATGCGGCCAGACGGTCGCAGAACTTGCCGGCACCGTCTTTTCCACCTGTTCCACGCGTAGCGGAGGCACCGCGTCAGCGGTGCGCCGACGTTAGCCTATGGTGAGCGCCGCGTCAGCGGTGCGTAACCATAGGTCCCCGACGCACAAACCCATACCCAGCACCGCCTTGGCGGTGCACCTCATGTTCCGTCTCATTATTAAACTAAAGGGAAAAATCAAGATACGGAACTTGGTCCGGGCACTGTCGTGCCCGGGTGCGCCGAACGGGCGGAAACCCGCGGAACATTTTTCATTTTCAACACGGTCGGACGCAATGGGTTACGGAAGCCACTCGGCTCTGACGAGCCTCGTTCGCCGGACCCGAGCGGAACCTCCCGGAACGACGGCACGTGGGACATCGGTTCAGATAAAGCATTGTAGCGCAGGCTTCCCAGCCTGCCACGAGTCATTTCCAAGTCATTTCCAAATCATTTCCAAGTCATTGGGGCAGGCTGGGAAGCCTGCGCTACAATGCTTTATCTGAAGACCAACCGAAGAACTGCGTCCGCAGGATCTGCGACCGTCTGGCCGCATCTGCGATGGGGGCCAGGCGCAAGCCGAGCGCACCTGCGTGCAAAAACGGGCCGTATGGCGGAATAAAAAATCTGCGTTAAATCCTGCCCCCATCTGCGCCCCGAGGGCCCGGCTGAGCGCCAGCTCAGCCACCCGAATCTGCGTGAGATGGAATTCTTTTATATCCATATATGTGCAAACATAATGGGCAATATGTGCAAACATAATGGTCACCGATAAATTGTAGGGACTCGGGGCAGGCTGGAAGCCTGCGCTACAATGCTTTATCGATGTTGGAGTAGGTAAGGCTGCGCTACTATAATCGGGACGCGGTCGCGGCAGGCCGCGACCCTACATCGGACGATACGGGATTCATCAAAGGGGCGGGGCGACAGGGTCAGAGGTCGTAGAAGCGGTCGAGGAGGGCCCGGCGGAAGTTCTTGGAGATCTTGATTTCTTCGATGTCGTTGAAGGGGGGCAGGAGGCGACATTCGTTGCCTACGAGCATGGCGAGGTAGGAGATGTTGATGATGTAGCTCTTGTGGGTGCGGACAAAGTCCGAGCCGTAGCTGAGGATGAGCTCGGCGGTGGTGTGGCGCTTGAGGATGTGGCGCTGAAGGTTGGTCATCACCGCCTCCCATATCTTGCGGTCTGAGTCGTATTTGAAGAAGAGGATGGCCGACGGGGGGACGATGAGCTTCTCGCCGGTCATGATGGAGATGGAGATGGGCTGTCCCTCGCCGCGCTGCGGCAGGCAGCCGGCCACTTCGTTGGCCGTCACGCCGGGCTTGCCCTCCTCGAGGCGGCAGCGCTCAAGGATGAGGCGCACCTCGTTGGGCTCGAAGGGCTTGAGCAGGAAGTCGTAGGCACGGAGCCGGAAGGCCTCGTGGAAGTATTTGGAGTAGACCGTATAGAAGACGAAGCGGGTCCCGGGATATTCCTTGCCGGCGCTGAAGAGGTCGAGGCCGCTGCCGTCGGGGAGCTCGATGTCGAGGAAGACCAGATCCGGGCGTTTCGACTCGATGAGGCACCGGCCCTCGCGCAGAGTGCGGGCAGTGCCGACAATCTTCACGCCGGCACAGGCGCCGAGTGCGTCGGCGAGTACATCGATAGAGGGGCGGTCGTCGTCGATGATGACGACACGCAGCTCCGATAGCGGACCGCCGGCGGCGTTACACGCACAGGGCGCAGAGTCCGGGGCGCCGGACGCGCCGGGCACAATGTCATCGGTCAGAATTTCATGGTTCGAGATTTGGGGTTCAGTCTTTTTCATAATCTGTCAAGGTCAATGTGGTGAGTCGCCGGAGTTTCCGTCTGTCTCCATCCAGTCTTTGGGAATAAGATAAGTCGCCAGAAAGCCCGTTTCTTCTCCATTATTTATATTAAGCCTGTATTTGAATTGAATATCTACGTTTTCGCGTTCGCGCAATATCTTGATAGTCTCCATGATGACCCTCATGCCCGTACCGGAGCCCTTTGTGGGGGCGGCCTCCATCGGCGCGTTGTTATATACGGAGACCTCCACGAGACGGTCGCCGCGCTCCTCGACCCGTATACGCAGGCGGCACACCGTGTCCGGGGGCATGACGCTGAACGAGTGCTTGAAGGCGTTCTCCACAAGAATCTGTATAAACATGGAGGGCATACGCAGGCGAGCCGGGTCGAGCCCCTCCCCTATCTCGAGACGGTAGTCGAGTCGGTCGGGATAGTTGTCAGACGAGACGGCAATATAGGAGTCCGTGAAGTCGAGCTCGCGCTTGAGGGTCGTGACGATGTCGGCCGCGACGAACTGCTGGTAACGCAGAAGCGACACGATGGCTTCGAGGCGCGACTTGCGCCCCGCGTTGCGGTTGTTTATCTCGTGGTTGAGGGTGTTGTATATGAAATGAGGGGTGATGCGAGAGCGGGCGGCATCAGAGCGGAGCTCACCTATCTTGGAGAGCATCTTCTCCTCGCGGCGCAGCGAGCGACGGCGGTAGGCGATGACGAGCCAGATGACCACGCCGAGGATGATGGCGGCCAGCACGACGATGCTGAACAGACGGAAGATTCGGGTCTGCTGCTCGGCGTTTGCCGTGCGGAGCTCGAGCAGGTCGCGGTCCCGCTCATAGGCCATGGCCGTGGCGGCGATGCTCTGGCTGACAGCCACCGAGCGGATGGAGTCCTCCAACTCCGAGAGCTGCCGGTAGGTCGTGTAGGCGCGGTCACTGCGTCCGGTCTTGTGATAGTAGTCCGAGAGGAACTCGAGGCGGAGCATCTGCATCTCCGGCCGGAGGGTGTCGCTGAAGGGATGGGCGGCGATGAGGCGCTCCACCCCGGCGTTGTCGCCGAGTTCGAAATCGCGGCGCATCATCAGCGTGTGCAGATAAGAGAGGGCGACGGGATTGGGCTGCACCTCGGTGAAATAGGCGTGGGCCTTCGGCAGCAGCTCCGCGACACTGTCGGGCTGATTGAGGTGAAGGTAGCAGTCGGCGAGATTGACGGCCACGAAGTTACGCTCCCACTCAGCCGAGGGGAGGGAGTCGAGCCAGGCGTTGAGCGAGCGGAAGACGTTCAGAGCACCGGTATAGTCCTTGCGGTAATAGAAGTCGGTCCCGTAGTTGTTGAGGTTGTTGAACTTCTCATACGGAATCATGAGGGGCTTGAGCTTCATGGTCTTCTCCCACCAGAGTTTCGACTTGTCGAAGTCGCGCAGGCCGGTGTAGACGGTCGCCAGGCCGCCATAGAGCGAGATATAGTCCTGCGGGGCGAAACCGGCGGTGTCGGCTTCGAGGATTGCGCGGTGATAGTACTCCGCGGCCATGTCGAGCCGCGAGTTTAGCTTATAGGCGTCGGCCAGGTTAGCCAGGGCGAGGGCAAACTCCTTGCGGTCGCCGCTGCGCTCGGCGAGGTCGGCCCCGCGCTTGAGGTAATAGACGGCAGAGTCGGGATTGAAGTTGAACTGGGTGTAGACGGTGCCCTTGGCCTGAAGGACCTTCTGGTGCATCAGCAGTCGCGAGGGGGTCTCGGGGTGGCGGTCAAGCCATGCCGAGGCGGAGTCGCCGGCGGCGAGCATCTTCTCGGGCTGGCAGAGGTAGAAATAGAGGACACTCTCATGGACCTTCGAGGCGCACCAGCCGTCAGAGTCGCCCTCGGCGAGGCCGCGTGCGCGCTCCTCGCGGATGAGGCTGTCGGCGCGGTCGAAGTCGCCGGCGGTCACCAGAGACGAGAACCGGCGGTTCACACTCTCGAAGTCAGCGGTGTCGGCGGGCGAACGGTGTGAGCACGAGAGTATAAACTGAACAACGGCTATCCCGATAAGCGGGAAAGCCGTCCGTAGGAAACCATGAAGTCTCGTCTGGCAATTCATGGCGCAAAGATAACATTTTTTTTGAAAATGCAAATTTTGGTTAAAACTAAATCAGCCATGTTATAGTCGGATATCTCCCTGATTACTCCGGTTTCTGCCGTTCGTGAACAATTTAACCGGGGTCAGGCTATGAGGAGGGTGACGAGGACGAAGAGCCAGTGGGCGATGATGGCCGCGCAGAGGCCGCCGATGGTGTGGGCGGTGATGGCTTTCGAGGTCAGGTCACGGTAGCCGAGCGAGTCGAGCATGGCGGTGTGGGTGCTCAGATAGCCCGACCAGCACATGCCGATGGCGGTGAAGACGGCGATGGCGTTGCCGTCTATCCACCCCTGGGTGATGAAGTTCGGGACCAGGCCGAGGGCTGCGCCGACGGCGCCGAGGGCCGTGATGGGGAAGGCAACGAGGTGCGGGTCACCGAAGCCGAAGAGGAACTCGAAGACGATGTTCACCTTGGCGGCTATCCAGGGGAGGAAGCCGACACCTTCGTAGGCCGCGCCGGTGTACTCGCCCGACGCACTCGGACCGAAGGTCAGCAGCATCACGAGCGTCGAGATGATGAGCACACCCGGGATGATGGCGATGCCGACATCGACACCCGTGCGTCCGCCGTCGAGCAGCGAGTTGAGCGTGCGCAGGAAGACAGACTTCTTCTCGTGTTCCACAATCTCCTCCTTCTCCTCTTCTATCTCGGCGGCGCTCTCACTGGCGAAGTGGGGATAAGCCTTGAGGACCGAGCGCTGCATCAGCCGCGTCGAAATCACGCAGCCGAAGAAGGCGCCGACGAAGCCGACGAGCGGCTCCCAGAAGTAGCCCTGGCCGACCATGAAGACGATGACCAGCAGGCCCATGCCGAAGGCGGTGCCGAAGTTGGTCAGCGAAATGAACTGGAACTTCTTGAAATATGAGGAGAAGCGCTTGTCCTGGGCCAGGGAGATGATGGCGGGGTTGTCGCTCAGGAAGGTCATCACCGCGCCGAGCGAGGCGACGCCCGGGAGGTTGAACAGGGGCTTCATCAGCGGGCGGAGCATGGTCTCGAGGAGCTTGACGACGCCGAACTCGACGAAGAGACGGCCGATGGCACCGGTCAGCACGCAGATGGCCATGAGGTAGAAGACCGTGTTGAGGAGCAGGTCATGGGCGGTGTGCATCATGGTGTTGAGCATGTTGGCCATGCCCATCTTCTGCCCGAGGAACCAGAAGAGGCCGATGACGATGACGAGGCAGACGACACCGGACCACGCCGAGTTTTTGAGTTTATTGAAAGCCATGAAAGCAGTTCTTTAAAGATAATCGGTAGGTAGTCTACTTATTTTTTCTTGATGTTGAGGAAGTTGGCGTGGAAGGTGAGTCCGACGTTGGCGAAGAAGGTGTCGTGCTGCATGAAGTCGGCGCTGTTTGCGTTCTGTCCCCAGTAGTATCCGACATTTGCATGGAGGCGGACACTCCAGCGGTCCTTCTTCAGCGGCCAGTATTCGACGCCGGCAGAGATGGAGTTCATCTCGGTGCCGTTGAGGACGGTGAAGTCCTTGTCGGTTCCGGACTTGTTGACGTCATAGGTATACTTGAGGTGCGGGCGCCAGTGTTCGTTGATGTTCCAGCCGAGTTCGCCGATGACGGTGACGTCTTTGAAGAAGAAAGTCTGGCCCGAGGCGGCGCGGTTGAAGAAGTCGGCGCGGAGCGAGAGGGGTCCGTATTCGAACTCGTTGCCGAGCACGATATAGTTGATATACCGTCCCGGGTTATACTCGAAGAGGTTGACGCTCCAGAGCGGTTTCCAGAAACCGTGTTGGGCCGACCAGTAGATTGAGTAGCCGTATGTATTGTTGTTGTTCCCTTCGTAGTTGTGGAACATACTCTGGGTGACCTGGGCCTTGAGGGTGTCGTGGGCCGAGACGTCGGCGATGCCGGTCACGCCGAAGGCGTAACAGGGAGTGTTCCACCAGTAGACCGAGGGGACGAAGATGTCGACGGGATATGCGTCATACTCGTAACCGCCGATGGCGACGATTTCCTTGCCGGCGCTGACGCCCCAGCGACCGGGCTTGTACTGGAGGTAGAGCCAGTCGGTGGCGTCGAAGAAGTTTCCGTTGACGATATCCTTGTTGAAGCGCTGGCGCCAGGAGTAAGTGAGTCCGTCGATGATTTTTCCGTCGGCGCGGAACATGAGGTATTTACCTTTGAAGCCGGTGTCGCCGTCGTTGGTATGGCCGTCGGTAGTGACGTCCTGCCAGTCGACACGCGCGCCGAGCGAGAGTTTGAGAAGGTCTTGATGCTCCTGGGCCGCTGCGGGGAGGAAAGCGAGCGCGGCGAGCAGGGCGGAGCACGAAAGTTTGTTCATGATGTTAGATGATTCAGTTGGCGGGTGCAAAATTAATTGTTTTTTGGTGGAAACGAAAATTTTTTGTAATTTTGTGGATGAAAAGCGCGCACGTGGCGTAATTGGTAGCCGCGCCAGACTTAGGATCTGGTGGTGAAAACCGTGGGGGTTCGAGTCCCTTCGTGCGCACAAAAACCGGGATGCAGATTCTGCATCCCGGTTTTTGTTTTCGAGGATCTCGAGCCTTTCGAGCCTTTCGAGAATCTCGAGGTTTTCGAGGTTTTCGAGGTTTTCGAGAATCTCGAGCCTTTCGAGGTTTTCGAGAATCTCGAGGATTTCGAGGATCTCGAGGATCTCGAGGATTTCGAGGATCTCGAGGATCTCGAGCCTTTCGAGAATCTCGACATTCACCACAAAAAAAGGACGCGAAAAATCGCGTCCTTTTTTTGTGGTGAATGTTATCGTTACTTGACGAGGATCTTCTCGGCCTTGTTGCCCTGGCGCTTGATGTAGAGGCCGGGGGCGAGGGTGGCGTCGTTGACGCGCATGCCGTCGAGGGTGTAGTAGACGGGGGCCTCCTGCTCGGCGGCGATGGTGCCGACGGCTGAGGTGTCTACGTTCTCGGGAGTTGCGGCGGGCAGCGATACGCGGGCTGCGTTCTCGACCTTGCCGGTAGACTTGTCGATGAGAAGGGCTACGACGAAGGCGTTCTCGAGCTTGTTCACGTTGGTGACGGATACCTGCTGCTCGCCAGAGAGTACGGCTTCGTTGGCCACGAGGCTCTCGGGGAGTACGTCGGTGTTGCCGCTCCAGTCAACGATGGTGCGGGCAACGTCGTTGAACATCAGCGAAACGGTCGAGGGCATGCTCTCGAAGCCGCCCATCGGGCCGTAGCCGTAGCGGTTGCCGGCATAGTAGTTTGCCTGTCCGTAGGGGCCGACCTCGTTCTCGGTGGTCACCAGGGCGATGCCGTAGTTGTTCTCGGCGATGTCAACGAGCGAGTTGACGAGACACTTCACGCCGATTCCCTGATATTCCTTGTCGGTATAGTAAACCTTTTCGATAGAGATATTGAGGTTGGAGTAGTTGTCGGTCACGTCACGGTATCCGGAGCGGCAGGCCTCGACGTTCGGGTCGATCTGGCCGTTGCGGTTCACGGTGGCGCAGGGATAGCTTGTGCCGTAGATGTAGCGTGCGATGGGCTGGTAGGTCGCGCAGTACATCGGGTCGCGGGAGTCGTACGTGTGGGCTGCGATACCGATGAAAGAGCCGTCCTTATAATCCTCGTTCATGGTCTCCATGGCTACATAGCCGCGGGGGCAGAAGCCACAGTTTGTGCCGGTGCCCTCCTCGATAACGCATACGCGGGGGTAGCAGTTTTCGAGGATTTCGACAGTGCGTTCGAGAGTGGCGGGAGCGTAGCGGTTGGGGGCGCCGTTGACCTTGTCGAAGTTGAAGTTTACGTTAACCTCCTCGGCGAGGGTGTTGCCGATCAGGCCCGGAACGGGAACGGTGGCGAAGGCGCCTGCGGCAACGGCCTCAACGTCGAAAGAAAGCTCCTGAGCCTCCTCGTCGCCGACCTTGGCGGTCACGCCGAGAGAGGTGACATCGACAGAGCCGAAGTTACGGATGAGGGCCTTGGCGTTCATGTCCTCGCCCACCTTGGCGTAGTTCTTCATCACGGGTACGAAGGGATAGACAAAGTCTGTCACCTCGCCGGGAGTGGTGATGACGGCGTTGATCATACAGTTGCCCCAGCCTGTGGGGATATACCACTGTGTGTGGATGTCTTCAGCAGAGTTGGCGATGGCCAGATAGCTGCCGGGGAAGTCATAGCCGCAGTTGTCCATGGCGATGGGGGCGTCCTGGGCGGAGCCGGCCTTGACCATGTAGCCGACACAGAAGTCCTTGCCCTCGAGTTTAACGGGAGTCTCGAACTGCACGGTGTTGAATCCGTTGGGAGAGAACTCGACGGTCTGGGTGTAGTAGGGTGCGTCGTCGATGTCGTCGGTGACGAAGATGATCGCCTCGGTGGCGTTTGTCACGCGGCCGACGGCGAAGGTCAGGCCGGTCAGTTCGGCGTCATCGCCATAGCAGGTCTGTACGTTACCGGGGAGGAGGATTGCCTGGGCGTACCATGCGGGCTGGTTCGCCGTCAGGTTGCTGATGGTCTCACCCATGTAGTAGCCGAACTGATTTTCGGCTGCAACACCGCTGAAGGCCATAGCCGCCAAGAGCGATGAAGTAAGTAAGATTTTTTTCATTTAGATTAGATAGTGGTTTATTCTCGCGATAACTTCGCCCTAAAGCGGTATAAATACGCAGCTTAAGTGGAATCGGCAGCGAGTGATTAGACTTTCTGAATCGCAAATTTAGGAAAAATTCTCTACACACAAATTTTTTTTATATCATTTTTTTT
>CAZUAK010000069.1:0-1833 GCA_964618395.1 uncultured Sangeribacter sp. | reverse complement strand
CAGCTCGGCAAGGACGGCAGCTTCGTGGCCGAGGAGAGCGGAACATCGTATGTCTTCGCCAACTTCTTCTGTAACGCGGAGAACCCCTCCGACCTGGAGACCGACTACATGTCATACCTCTATAACCAGGACGCTCCGGCCGGCTACATCAAGGCAGTCACCGGCGTGACATCGGCCTACTTCTCCACGTCGCCCATGAACTCATACAACTACTATGCAGCCGATTATGCGTATAGCGAGTCTCCGGAGATTCCCATCGTTCCGAACGGCGCGGCCTCATACGTCTACATACCCGGCTTCAACAGCGCGACGAGCTATATCGCCATCGAGTGGGGCGACGAACCCAACGTCGGCAAGGCTCCGGTACCGTACGTGAGCACCAACTTTGACGACTGCCGTCCCGGCACTATCGTCTACATGAACGCCGACGGCGCCGAGATCCACCTCCACGCTGTCAGCTCTACGGGCGCAGACGTGACCGAGACAGGCGAGGGCTCACTCCAGTTCTCACTCGAGGGCGAGGCCGGCACAACCTGGACGCTCGATATCTACACTTCTAAGGCAGGCTGTGAGGATTCTGAGACCTACACCTATACTTATACCATCAACGTGCCGACCCTCTCTGAGCCGTATATCTCCTATCCCTCGCTCGACGACGGCGAGCATATGCCGGTGAACGGTATCGTGACCATCGCCAACTATAACTTCAACGAGTTCTATGAGACTGTGGGCACCATCTGCTATGAAATCAACCACAGCGGCGAAATCCTGAAGGGCGAAGGTGCTGAAATCAGCTTCCGCGCCGAGGGTGAAATCGGCCAGGGCTACGAAGTCGAGGCATGGATCGAGGCCGAGGGCTTCATCTCTTCGGAGAAGGTCTACATGGGCACCATCCTGAACAGCAACGTCCTCCCGGCTCCCACATTCTCGCCTGACGGCGGTTCAGTACTCCCCGGCTCTGAAATCAGCATCAGCGCACCTGAATATGTCGAGTACATCACCTACCGCATCAACGACGGCGAATGGAACACGGTCTACAACTGGGATGTCACCGTTAAGATCACCGAGGACTGCACGGTATACGCATACTCTGACGCCGGCAATCCGGATGAGGCATCGTTCGCCAACTCCGAAACAGTATCGGCCGACTTTGTTCTCGAGAAACTCTCTGAGAACGAGGTGATGATTGACGCCGAGGCTCTGAGCCTTGACAACACCCGCTTCGACCTGAGCAGCTACTATTATGAGACTCCGGCATACGGCAAATTCGAGTACTACGGCTGGACTATGTCGACGGCCATGTCTTTCGACGACGCATACGAGGATGCAGTCGGTGAGAACGAGTGGCTCCGCAACATCGCGAGCAACGAGAACATCACCGCCATCAAGGCCAACATGGTTCGCGGCGCACTGGCGGTTTATTTCGCCGACGAGGTGATCGAGGAGACTGCAGCCCTCTATAACAATAACGCCAACGACTACGCAGTCATCGGTTCTGAAATCGAAGGCAAGGTGAGCGCGGCCAACGGTCAGTGGCTTGAGCTGGACGGCACCGAGTTCGAGGGTCACAAGTACTTCTTCGCACGCGGCTATGAGAGCTCACAGACCACCTCAAGCTCAGCCTTCTCGGTTCTCATCCGCTTCGGCAAGACCAACTCGGTTCAGACCGTAGAGGATGTCACTGAGAGCGACGCACGCTACTACACTCTCGACGGCCTCGCAGCCGACGGCAAGAACCTGAAACCGGGTCTCTACATCCGCGTTCTCGGCTCGAAGGCAGAGAAGGTACTGGTCAAGTAACCCCCACTTACACACAAAAAAAGGAGGCGCGAA
>CAZUAK010000068.1:0-10680 GCA_964618395.1 uncultured Sangeribacter sp. | reverse complement strand
AACTACTTAATAAAAACAGGATAATGAAAAAGAGAAGTAAGGTACTGTTGAGTGTTTCTGCAGTCATTGCGGCTGGGTTTCTGATGTTGCTTGTGCCGTTCAGGAATCCGGTGATAGGGGCTACCAGATCAGATTATCATCCTCAGTCTTATTGGTACTATCCATGGGGCACTTCTATTACGCATAAAGGGGTTGATATATTTCAGAAGAAAGGGACTCCTATACAGACTGCTTATCCGGTAGAATTGGTACTTTTTGCGGGCCATATGCCAGGGAAAGGAGGGAATGCTGTCGTAACGCTCGCCCCCGGTTGGAGGCTTCATTATTACGCACACATGGATGAAGTGACCACTCATCCGTTTGCTATTGGAGGAAAGATTGGGACTGTGGGCAACACAGGAAATGCCCAGGACACGCCATCACATCTTCATTTTGGATGCGCCACCCTTTACCCTCGGCCTTGGGATATCGATGACTCCCTGGACGGATTCAAGAAATGCTTCTACCTGAATCCTATCCCGCAGCTCAACAAAACGAAGTAAAGGAATAAAGAGAAGGATTTTCTTTTTATTTTCTGGTATGCTTCATGGCTTGAATATCCTAATTCTCCAAATGCATCACCGTGTCTATTAAATGGCATAAGCAGATTTTACGGGCACAAGCACAGTTGGGACATTGGGACACCCGGGACAGGTTTATTCTGTGACAACCGTGAGTATAAGATAAATGCAGAATCTTCATTAAAAAATTCTTTATTCTGCCATGAAATGACAGATTAAGTAAATATCTTTGTAGTCCTTACAGAATATGACCTCATTTTGTAGAATCGGGGTCTTTGAACTACTTCTTATGGCCACTTCCATCAGACTCATCAGGCGATATGTCTGGCTCGTCGAGACCATCAGACGCGCCGGCAGCCTCACGCTTGAGGAAATAAACAGTAAATGGGCACGAAACACATCGCTCAACATAGACAACGATGAAGAGATACCCGAGCGGACCTTCCACCGTCACCGCGAGGCGATAGCCGAGTTGTTCGACATCGACATCCGCTGCAACCGCTTTGACGGAAACCGATACTACATCGAAAATATAGAGAACCTCGAGAGCCCCTCCTTCACCTCCCGCCTGTTCAAAGGCCTGGCTATCGACAATCAGATGACGGGTAACCCCGAAGTCTACGAAAGGATCCTGTTCGAGGAGACACCCGCCGGGCAGTCGCACCTCTCGCCCATCATCGAGGCCTTGGCGGAGAGGAAGGTCCTATCGGTGCACTACAGGCGATTCGGCAGCGATGATGAGAAGGAGTGGCGCGTCGAGCCGGCGTTGCTGAAACAGTCCGGGCGTCGCTGGTACCTTATCGGGCGTATCGCGGGCCACGACGGCCTCACCGTGTTCGCCCTCGACCGCATAACCGGATTGGAGCTCACCGACCAGACCTTCAGCCCCTCTGAGACCGAAAGCATCAAGGAGCGATTCGAAGAAGTCATCGGAGTCAACCTTGACGACGATTTCGATTGTGAAAGGGTAGTCATCCGCGTCTACGGACGCCAGCGGGCATACGTCGAGACGCTGCCTTTGCACAAGTCACAACGCCTTGTCCGGAGTGACAGGGAATCTTCGGACTACGAACTGACGCTCCGGCCCGAATATGAATTTCAGCGCGAACTTCTACGGTTAGGGCCCGAAGCACAAGTCATCTCCCCCCGCTGGCTGCGGGAGGAGATAAAATGGCTCGCCGAAGAAGTAGTCAAGCGTTATGAGTCATGAGACTGTAAGACCCCTTTTCCAAAAGGGGTCTTTCATATGATGTGGGGACGTTTCATTTTGCCTCCTCGTCGTCAGCCGTGATTTCATGATAGAGTGTGTCATCCTCCTCGTCTACCACATAGAGCACGTTGGCTTTCGGGTGACCGTCGTCGAAGCGGAGCTCGGCCGGATAGCGGTCAAGCAGGAAGACATAATCTGCGATCTCAGTCAACTCACTGACTTCCGGAAGGGCCGCGTTCTCAATTTCCTCCAGGAAAATGATGGGAGAGCGATCGTATGCCGCCTCACTCGTGCAGAAAGAGCGCTCAGACAGAACACCGACGGGTGAATCTTCTGCGAGTTCTTCCACGGTTTCTTTCGGGAGGGGGAGGTGACTGAAAAACGTTGCGTCGAGGGTATCGAAGAACATATCGAAACGCTTATTGTGTATATCAGTCCACAGTTCCGCAAATTTGTTGAGAGTTAACTCGTCTGTAGCCATACGCACACCGTCGAGTGCACATTTGGAGGCTTCGTGATAAGACTTGCAGGTGAGGATTTTCACCTTCACCGCCATGATTTCTAACGCATTTTCGTTTTCTTCCATGCGCGCATACAAGTCTATTGCGAGGTCCGCGGCCCGGAGTCCACGATAGACCCACACGTCAAGCTGGTCATCATTATCCTTAGGGATGTACTCCAGAATCAGCTGAGACGCCCATGCAGCGAGTCCGGCATAGGAGGCACGTTCGTACGGCGGGTAGGAACGGTAAGAGTGAAGCTCAAGATTATCGCATACGAAAGCCTTCAGTTGCTCAATATTTTGGTCCTCGGCAAGCATGGCGACCGTAAACTTGTAGGCCATGAAACGCAGCTTGGCGAGATCTTCGGCGGGGTACTTCTCAATCTCCTCAGCCGGGAGGTTGGAGAGATAATCTGAAAGAGTATCGAGCAGTGCAGTTTTGGCGGAAATCAGTTCGTCTGCGGGACTCTTTTTTTCAACATAGCCCAGCACATCCTTCAATTCCTTTGGTGTGATTTTCATAAAGCTTGTATAAAATTTGATTTCGGTGCGAAGTTAACCACCAAGGCTGCCATTTCGCGGCAGCCTGTTCCGAAAATCATTTGATGGCGTTGAGACGCAGGGTATCCATCAGGCGTCTGGCCTGGGGCTTGAAGGTACTCCTTATTTTCCTTTTCCACCTGTTAAAATCTTGATAATGGTCTCGACAATACCGCCCTTCCCTTTCGGAGGTTTGGGGACCCAATCACCTGGACGCGGTTCCCCGGGCTTCGGACATCTAATCATGGTGATAAAATTACTAAAGGTTTATTTTTTCTTGAGGATGATTTTCCTGTCGTTAACTTTGGTGAGGGTATAGCCATTTCGGAGCTTATTAACCGCATTTTTCGATTTCGCTCCGACACCGATGCTTACGGCAGCGACAGTAGCAGATACTCCTAAAACACTGATAGCACCGGCTCCACCGGTGGCTATGACTGCAGACTCAGCTACAAATCCTGGCCCAGCCAAAGGTCCTGTGGCAGCCGTAGGCGGCATACTCAAAATAGCCACTATCGAGACAGCTATGCAGCCTCCGGCTATTACCCAGGCAATTTTGCCGGTCGCTTTGATTCTGATAGTCCTGGATGCCAGATCGCCTTCGACTACAATGGTATCTTCACCACGCTCGATAGCCTTCCCTAAATCTGCTGGGTTATTTACCTTCATAAGTAAACCTTAAAGATTCTTATTTCTTATCTCCGGAATATTTGTTTCCGAGCATGCCGGCAGCTGCTTTCAACAACTTAGGGAACACCCCGTTATTTGTCAGGAACGCATTGTCCGAAGCGCTGATACGCCGTTTACCTGTCAGAATTTTCTTTGACCACTCCGGATCCCGGAGCAAGCCTCCGAAGGCATTGTGCTTTAATTTTCCCATATTTGTACTTGATAATGATTTACGGCCAAGCCTCACAAAAGCCTTAAGAGGGGGATGAACAGTATAGAAACGCCAAAGACGTGAGGCTTCTTTGCTACACGTCCTTGTATATCAGGTATCGCCAAACACCTTATGAGAGAACCTGAAGAATACGTCACCTCACGTCCGGTGCGGATATGATGATGACGCGCTGCGTCATGTCAAAACGCTGCCGGAGACAGGGCATTCTTCACCGATTGTTCCCTCATATATTCTTTAATTTGGCGATTTAGATATACGGAACGAATAGGCAAATTGCCTTTGGCGTGACGGGAAAAACTCACTCCGACCTCTGTCGGAGTCCACCTCTCGGAGGCGAATATTCTCCCGTCAAGTGCAAATTTACAAATTAAAAGTTGATTACACAACTTGAGTAACTCTTAAAAATAAAGTATTTCTAATTTTTAAGAGTCACTTAATTGGTGAAGAATAACCTGCTCCGGACAGTTTTTCTTGACCGATACCGGTGCTTTTTCTTCAGGTTCTGTTTCGCGCCACAAAGTAATCATCCCACTCTGCCAGTACGTGACAGATAGTATAATTTTAGTCTAAAAATTACCGTCTGCCACGAAATGACAGAAAAGATGCCTATCTTTGCCACACAAAAACTAACGTTAAGTAGTTCCATGATGACGGTAAAAACCTACCGGTGTAGCGACTGCGGCTACACTTTTATTCACAAAACAGGCGGTTTCATTCTGACGCTCAGCGCACCACAGTGCCCTAAGTGCGGGTCAAAGAAGGTCAAAGGGGACTGAGAAGTCACAGTGGGGAAGTCAAGTACCATGTCTTAGACCCCGTTTCAAAAAAATGGCGGTCTTAATGAAAGCCAAACCGATGAAGTACAGAATAGAACGAAAACAGAAGGGGGTGCTCTGTCAGAGTCCCGACAACCTGCGTAAGGAAGTGTTGAGGACAGAGGCCGAGATACGGGAGATAATGGATTCTAACCCTACGTGGAGGGCCGACCGGCACCTACATGAGAAGGTAGAGGACCTTCTGGCAGACCGTGCGTGGCACCTGAACCAAATGTTTCTCGCCACTCCGGAAGAGGTGGCGAGGTTCGAAGCGCTCAACGAGATGTTGTTGAAGAAGGTGGAGGACATGCGCCGGCGCGCGACCATGCTTTGGGAAACGCTGCTGAAGATGCCGAGAGTCCCTGAATTTGATGACTTCTATGAGGTGTGGGCCGAATTCCGTGTGCGGGGAGACCGCAGTGATGAGGAGGCTGTCCTGAAACTGCCCGAAGATGAATATTATGGTTCGGATTTTGCCCTCGCAAACGAGGCGCTCGTTGAAGCGATGCCCCGTTCCTGGAATCACGCACAGTGTCTGGAAACTACCTTCCCGACAGAACTGGAGAACGGATATGCAGCGTCTTACGAACCCTTTACGGACACTATGGAGGATGGCCAGAGTTGGGCAGAAGGACCCCTGCGCCATCCCGCCCTTGACCACATCTGCATCTGCTATCCGATCCACGACCTTGTCACCCACCGATCGTTCTCCATTCCCGACTTGTTACGTATAAACCATTTCAGCACGAACGTAAGCCTCGAAATCTCAAATAGCGCAACCCAGTGAGGATGCACCTAAGACCAAATTCAAAGATGTGCTACCTTCCAATAAAAATACCGAGCAGCAGCTACGCTTCTTGGGAAGGCTTCTTGTAGAAATGAATGAAGAGAGGTTAATCCATAGAATTGGCTTGAAATGGATAGTTTCTAATTAATCGGACCGAAACATACCGAAATCCGACCGAAAAAGTAGTTAAATCGACCGAAAACGGTCGGATTTCGGTCGCATGAGAGCAAAAGGTTTGATAAAGAAGTAAGTAGAATACAATAAGGAGTAAGTAGGAGTAAGTAAGAGCAAGCGAGTACAAGTAGGAGTCAAGTAGGAATGGGTGTAGCCCGTCGTCTTCAAGAGTTTAACTGAATACAATTTTTAACGTTGAAATATCTGGAAATCAGAATTTTATTCGCACAAGCCATTTTCCCGGTGCATTTATTACGGAGTCAGAATGTAGGGTCGCGGCCTGCCGCGACCGTGAGGGAGGGTTTTACGCCATGTGCTGGCAGTGACACGGTCGCGGCAGGCCGCGACCCTACATTCTGATATGAACTGCCTTTTCTGCTTGTGCCAGAATATGGCACAAGCAGATTAACACAGTTGGGACACCCGGGACAGGTTAAAGTTCTGACGGAATGGTCCCAATTGTAGGTGTAGTTACCTCAAATGCCCGACTGAGACTGAGAATACAAAAGCACTGGCCGAGATCGCTGCCCTTTATTCACTATCATTCTCCTGGAACCTTTAACCCGTCCCGGGGTTCCGCCGGGGTTCCGCGTCCCGGGGTTCCGCTGAGGACTAAGGAACTACGAACCCGACCCGGGTTCTGCCGTCTGCCGGGTGCACCTATGTCTGTTGACACTTGCACCGAAGAAGAAAATGCGTTAAATTTGTGGTCTAAACGGAAGTGCGCTATGAAAGATATCAAGTATCCCGTAGGGATTCAGACCTTCGAGAAGATCCGCAAAGGGGGATACCTTTATGTCGACAAGACCGAAGCCATGTATCCTCTGATTAAAAATGGAGGGTACTATTTCCTGTCTCGTCCCCGACGGTTCGGCAAGAGTCTGATGCTGACAACCCTCAAAGCCTATTATGAAGGACGCCGCGACCTTTTCAAGGGTCTTGCACTCGACTCGCTGGTCGACGATTGGGAACCGAGACCGGTATTGCATCTGGACCTGAACACCGGAGATTATGATTCGGCTGATGGCCTCATAGAGATACTCTCTAACCTTATGGATAAATGGGAAGCACAATATAGTGTCCCCCAATCAGGTTTCTCTCCGTCAATCAGGTTTCAAAACATCATTCGGCGTGCCTATGAGCAGACCGGTAAGAAAGTGGCCATACTCATCGACGAGTATGACAAGCCGATGCTTAACAACCTAGGGAATGAGAAACTCCTCTCCGAGTTCCGCAGCATCCTCAAGGCCCTCTACTCGAATCTGAAGACGATGGATGCCTATATAGAGATCGCGGTCTTGACGGGTGTTGCTCGCTTCAGCAAGCTTTCCATATTTTCCGACCTCAACAACTTACGGGATATCTCGTTCAATAAAAAGTTTGCTTCGATCTGCGGCATAACTTCAGATGAGCTCGACCAATATTTCGTCGACGGAATTCAGGAACTGGCTAAATCTTACAGAAAAACGCCTGAAGAGATACGCGAGGAATTGCGCAAAATGTACGACGGCTATCATTTTGCCCCCGACTCGCCCGATATCTACAATCCGTACAGTCTTGTCAATACCTTCGAGGACGCAAGGCTAAAATCATATTGGTTCGAAGTAGGAACTCCGACGTACCTTGTAAGGCTCCTCGAAAAATCGAGCTTGAAGGTGCCGACCTTTGTGCCGTATACCATCAGCGAGGCCAAACTGGAGTCTGCCGGAATTCTTTCGGAGGATCCGATACCGGTTTTCTATCAGAGTGGATATCTGACAATCAAGAACTATAATTCGACCTTCAGATCCTACACCTTGGATTATCCTAATGAAGAGGTAAAGGAGGGCTTCCTCAGTTTCTTAGTGCCCTATTATCTGGCAAAGAGAGTAGGAGACAACAGTGATTTCGTTGTGGATAACTTTGTCACGGAGGTCAATGAAGGACGGATCGAGGACTTCATGGTCTCACTGAAGAGCCTGCTCGCCCATGTACCCTACTCAGAGAAGGGAACGAGCGAGGATCATTTCCGGACTGCCATTTACTTGCTCTTCACGCTTATGGGATTCTACACCAAGATGGAAGACCGAACCTCCTCGGGCAGCATTGACCTGACGGTAGAAACTCCGGACTATGTCTACCTGTTCGAGTTCAAGATAGATAAGTCAGCCCGCGTGGCCATGGATCAGATCCACGAGCGGCGCTACTGGGAAAAATTCCTCACCTCAGACAAGAAGATCTATCTCATAGGCGCAAACTTCGACACGAAGACCCGTCTCCTCAATGGCTCTCTGATCGAGGAGGTTTAGAGCCCATTTCAAAAAAATGGCAGTCGCACGGGTCGCAGCCTTAGCCGCTTTTTGTCTTTTGGCTCAGTCGCATAGCTCGCTATGCTCCTTCTCCTGCAGAACAAAAAATAGACTCAAGGCTGCGACCCGTGCGGCTGCCATTTTTTTGAAACGGGGTCTGAAGGTTATTATAATCAAGTCAAGCGAGGGTCTGCTCGTATTGGGCTATGTAGGAGAGGAAGTGCTCGCTGAAACCGCTGATTTCGGCGGTCCAGACTCCTTTGTAGGCAATGCCGTGGGTGTTGCAGGAGACATCACAGATGTAGTTGAACGGAGCGAATGGACGTGGAACCCTCTTGTCCGAAAAGTCACAGTCCTGACTGTCTGAGAAGACAATGATGCGGTCGAAGGGTTTTTTATCCGAAAATTTATCCTTGCACCACTCGAGGCATTGGCGCGTAAAGATACCGCCCCAGCCAATGCGGTCGTTCGCATCCCGAATCTGCTGCATGATGCCAAAGCCCTGGCGCGGATATTGAATCCATTCATGCGCGCCGATGCGTGTTGAGTCAATGCCGGCCGTGCAGACAATCTCATATTCATCACATACCTGTGTGGCAAGGATGACCATGGCCATCGCACAGTCAAGACGTGTCAGCTCCGATTTCGCTGATATCCTTGCCCCCATCGAACCCGAAACATCGACGATGAAAAGTGACTTGCCGGGCAACCGAGGCTGGTTGGCCGCGGCTTTGAGCATGGCCGGTTCAATCAGGTGCTTGAAATCCGGATTCATCTTTGCCGCCTTGAGGAAGTCAAAGGGCAGAAGCCGGGACGAAGACAGCCTCTCAAAGCCCTGTTCAACGACATGTCTGTCGACGTTCGCCTTACGCATGTTGGCGAGGTTGCGTAGAAACGCGAGCGCGCCGAGTTTCTTCTGCGACACGAGACGCTCCCAGGTGGCTTTCTTGTCTTCGCCGGCTGACAGGGCGACCTCCCAGGTGTCGGGAGTAGCCAAACCTCTTTCCGCTATTTTGCGGAACAGGACTTCTTCCTCCTGATTCAGCGGAGTGGGATGACAGAGAAACATCACATCGCGGAGTTTCACCTCAGCGTCGCGGTCATATTTGGCGAACTGATATTCGTCGAAATTGTGGAAGGCTTCCGCCAGGCCTTTCAAGGCCTGATGAGCGACGGTCCTTTTGCCGTTGTTGCGTTTCCAGTACAGGGCGAGAAAGTCGGTGAGCATGTCCGCCCTCGTAATGATTTGCGGGAGCAGTCGGGCCACAAACTTAGAATGTTCAGGATAGCGACACATTTCGACAGCCAGCAGCAAAGGAACATGGCGGAGTTTCTGTTCCAGTCGGGCTGCCAACGCAATTTCATAGACATCCTCCGGGGCACACTGCGGAACCAGTTCGGACAATTGTGCGGCGACTTCCATGCCGTCGACATAAGCAATATCCTCCCACAGCAAGTTGGCCATGACCACGCGCTTCAGGAGTGATACGGCATCCTGTCGGGCAGCGTATGCCCCGTAGCCGCCTGCGAGTCGCTCCGATTTGTCGAAAACCGAGCGGCTTTTGAGAGTGGGATTCAGTTTGCTCATAATCTTAAATTGTTTGATATGTTTGGCAGTGCATACGGGATTCGAACCCGTGTTGGCCGCGCAGACAATGCGCGGTGGCTAACCACTCACCCAATGCACTAAGAAAGCAGGGCAACAAGCGAAAAGGCTACATCAGTGTTCTAACCGCTTGAACTATCACGCCCGCAAGGGCTGCCTGAGCCGGGTTTGAACCGACATCTCTGCGTTATGAGCGAAGTATGCCTTCTCTTCAGCACCTGCCTTTATTGTGTTATTTCAACTTATTTCAACGTTCTCGTGTCTTTCCTTCTGTTTGACGATGCAAAATTACGGGCATACTGTGACAGGTATTGTCCTAATTCAAAAAAAATCACTACTTTTACGAAAAACTTTATTCGACATCCCCAAAATCATGCCTAAAACGAGGAATGCCCTGATAAGAATTCACACGATTGACGCCTGCCTGCGCCGTCGCAACCGGCTCTGGACAATAGACGACCTCGTGGAGGCCTGCGTGGATGCGCTTTATGAATACGAGGGAATATCCGAGATTTCAACGCGCACCATTCGCCGAGACCTCCAGCTGATGAGAAGCGAGAAATTGGGCTACAACGCACCCATAATAGTCAAGGATAAGAAATATTACACGTACGCAGAACCGGACTACAGCATCACCAACCTGCCGCTATCTAAAAAAGACCTTAACGAACTCTCCTCGGCCCTGGATATCATCAGACACTACGGATCATTCAACGGGATGTCGGGACAGGAGGATATCATCACCCGTATGCAGGATACCCTGCAGTGTCAACAGAGCCAAACCCGTGTGGTTTATCTTGAGACCAATCAGCAGTTGAAGGGGCTGCGCTTTCTCGGCGTCCTGTACGACTTCATCATCAGGAAGGTTCCGTTGGCCGTAAGATACCGCTCCTTTAAGTCTGAAAGAGAAATCGTTCAGCATGTCTCGCCATATATACTGAAGGAGTTCAACAACCGGTGGTTCCTTTTCGGATATTCACAGTTCGCCCACGGGGTCCGCGTCCTGGCTCTCGACCGTATCGTAGAGGTTGAAGAAGATACGGAGAATCCATATATCGAAAACACCTTCTTTGAACCCGAATCTTTTTTTGAAGAGATGGTGGGGGTGACCCGTGGTACAAAAGATCAACGCCAGAATATAACGATAAAGGTCGATAAGGAAACGGCGCCCTATATCGTCACCAAGCCGCTTCACTCCAGCCAAGAGGTCATCGAGGAATATGAAGATGGCAGTGTGATGTTCAGCCTCTATGTGATCCACAACCTTGAGCTTGAACGGCTTCTCCTCGGTTTCGGG
>CAZUAK010000067.1:4486-10743 GCA_964618395.1 uncultured Sangeribacter sp. | reverse complement strand
GTGAGTCTTTCATGCGTACCTTCCAGATGGCTTCTTACATGAAGCAGGTTCGCGGCAAACTCCCCGAGGATTCGGACAACAACGACAACTTCCGCGTTCTCCGCTATCTCGCACAGATCACCATCAACCCCGCCATCACTTACGGTATCTCCGACCTCCTCGGATCTATCGAAGTGGGCAAGATGGCCGACCTCGTTCTCTGGGAGCCTGAGTTCTTCGCCACCAAGCCGAAACTTGTGATCAAGGGTGGTCTGATCAACTGGGCGAACATGGGTGACCCGAACTCGTCGCTCGTTACTCCGCAGCCGAAGATCATGCGTCCGATGTTCGGAACTCTCGGCGAGGCAGAGCCCTCAACCCGCGTGACCTTCATGTCCCAGTCTTCGATCGCCAACGGTATTCCCGAGAAGTACGGTCTGAAGAGCCAGATCTTCGGCGTTCACGGTTGCCGCCAGCTGTCGAAGCACGATATGGTCCGCAACTCGGCAACTCCTCACATCGAGGTGAACCCCGAAACGTTCGAGACCTACGTAGACGGCTATCGCGCCTACGTTCCGCCGGCAAAGGTTCTGCCTCTCGCTCAGCTCTACTGGTTCAGCTAATCCCGAACCCCAAAGCTTCGTAAAAATTATCAACACCATAGACACGGTCGGAAGCTCGACGCTCCCGACCGTGTTTTTTTTGGCCCCGACCCTCGGCAGGCTGATATTTTATGAGTTAGGGCCTTAGTCAGACCATCCATAGTCCCATAAAAATCGGGTCGTTGAAAACTATAAAAGCTCTATTGGAGTTATATAAATAGGTGCTTTATGAAAGTTCAGAGGCCGATACCCTGACTTCTATCGGCGCTTTACTTTCTGTAAACCCTTAAACATCTCATTATTATGGAAATATATACTACCGTACTCGGTAATACAAACCGTTCGCAAGAGTGGGCCGACAAAATCGCCAAGGCGGACGTGGATTATATCATCCTCGATCAGTGGACCGCACAGAAGAGCCGTTTCCTCGGCAAGGGTGTCTCGGGCAAGGAATATCCCGTGGCACTGGCTCGCCACACTCAGGTGGCAGACGGCGACGTGATTGCATACGATCCGGAAAAGAACACCGCTGTCGTGCTCAAGATTGAGCTGAGCCCCGTGCTCGTCATCGACATGTCGGGACTCAAGGACCGCAGCCAGGAAGACATCATCCGCATCTCTGTAGAGCTCGGCCACGCCATCGGCAACCAGCACTGGCCAGCTGTCGTAAAGGGCACGACCGTTTATGTACCCCTCACGGTCGACAAGAAGGTCATGATGTCGGTGATGGAGACCCACAACATCGAGGGCATCAAGTTCGACTTCCAGAAGGGTGTCGAGGTCATTCCCTATCTTGCTCCTCACGAGATCCGTCGCCTCTTCGGCGGTGCCGGTCACGAAAGCCACGCCCATACCCACGACCACGGTCATATCGTCCATGCTCACGACCATGTTCATGACCACGAACACGAGCATCACCACGACAAGGCCGTAGAGGGTGAGAACACCGCTCCCGACGCCCACAACGGAGAAGACTACTTCAACTGCTGACCCGATGGCCGACAACCAAAACATATCGAAGCTCTCCATCATGAGGCTTCTGCAGTTTACCGACTCGACGTTCCCGGTCGGAACCTTTTCGTTCTCCAACGGCCTTGAAACGGCCGCCTATGAGGGAATGGTCCATGACGCGGAGACGCTCGAGGCCTTCACGCGCTCGCAGGCGCTCCAGGGTGCGTTCGGTGACGGTGTCGTTGCACTGTTGACGCACCGCGCCGCCAGCGAGGGCGACTATGAAGCAATCCTCGAGGCCGACCGGAGACTGTTCAACTTCAAGATGAACGACGAGGCGCGCCTGATGCTGCAGCGTATGGGCAAGAAGCTGGCGGAACTGGCTGTCCAGCTGTTCCCCGACTCGGACCTGGCCGTCCGCTGGCTCGAGGACATCAAGGCGGAGAAGACCCCGGGCTCATATCCGGCCAGCCAGGGCATCATCTTCTCGCTCGCCGGCATAGGTGAGCAGGACCTTTTCTACAGCCATCAATACGGCGTAATAAACATGGTCCTCTCCGCGGCCCTGAGAACCGTCCGCGTCTCGCACTACGATACGCAGCGGATTCTTTTCAACATAGCGCCACTTGTCGAGGAGTATTATGAAAAGGCCAAGGACATGCGTCTCGAAGACATGAATGCATTTGTCCCCGAGATTGACATCCTCGCCTCGCTCCACGAGAAAGGAAACATGCGTATGTTCATGAACTGATGCTTCGGCTCAGTTTGTGGACAGTATATTACTTATCATTCGTTGCTCCGTTAAAGGCTTTTGCGTCTTTAGTATGTAACCTGCTTATCATCTGTTGCTCCGTTAAAGTCTGTCATGGCTTTAAGGTGTAACCTTGAAAAATCGAATTACCCAATCCTCTACCTAACGAAATGTCTACATGCAGAATAGGTGTCGGCGGCCCCGTGGGCTCCGGCAAAACGGCTCTCATCGAAGCCATCACTCCCCGTCTTCTCGAACTCGGTCAGAAAGTTCTGATCATCACCAACGATATCGTCACCACTGAGGACGCAAAACATGTCCGCAAGACCCTGAAGGGTATCCTTGTGGAGGATAAGATTATCGGCGTCGAAACCGGTGCCTGCCCCCACACCGCGGTTCGCGAGGACCCCTCTATGAACATCGCGGCTGTCGAGGAAATGGAGGCCAAGTTCCCCGATACGGACATCGTCTTCATCGAGTCTGGCGGTGACAACCTTACCCTCACTTTCTCTCCCGCACTCGTTGACTTCTTCATCTACGTCATCGACGTGGCTGCCGGCGACAAGATTCCGCGCAAGGATGGCCCGGGCATCTCGCAGAGCGATATCCTGGTCATCAACAAGACCGACCTCGCGCCATACGTTCACGCCGACCTCGGAGTGATGGACCACGACTCGCGTCTCATGCGTCCCGGAAAGCCCTTTGTCTTCACCAACTGCATGACCGGCGAAGGCATCAACGAGCTCGTTGACCTCATCTTCAAGATGGCCCTCTTCGACAAGAAGAACTGATATACTGCCTCCGTCAGTGTCCGCTCGAGTCAGCGGGGACTGACGGAGGCAGATTATACTGACTGTACTTAACCGTCACTTTACGCTTTTAAAGACCGTTTAAAAAATGCTGAACGAACAGAAACTGCATAAGACCGAGGGCGTGCCCGAGGTCGACTTCTCTCATGCCCCGGAGATGGCGCCATACCTCAAGGAGCCGGAGGCTATGTATGTCGGCGCACCCGGCAAACACGGGTATCTCAGATTAGGCTTTCAGCTGGACAAGAACGGAAAGACCGTCATGAGGGACCTGGACCGTCGTGCACCGCTTATCGTTCAGCAGGAGCTCTACTTTGACGAGTATCTCCCCAAGCTCCCCTGCGTGTATATCCTCTCTTCGGGTGGCCCGAACGTTGACGGAGACCGCTACCAGCAGGACTTCACTCTCAAGAAGGGTGCCATGGCGTGGATATCCACCGGTGCGGCCACAAAGCTGGCAGAGATGCGCTTCAACTACTCTGGCATGATACAGAACATCACCCTCGAGGAGGATTCCTATCTGGAGTATATCCCGGAGCCTATCATTCCGTGCAAGCACACACGCTTCATCTCCGACACCACCATAAACATCCACGAGACTGCGACCCTTTTCTACAGTGAGATATATATGCCGGGCCGCAAGTACTACAAGGAGGGTGAGCTCTTCGAGTATGATGTGCTCTCTGTCTGCTGTCACGGCCACCGTCCGGACGGCCGCGAGTTGTTCCGCGAGAAATTCCTCATAGACCCGCAACAGACCTCTCCGCGCCAGCTCGGAATCATGGGCAAGTATGATGTTTTCGCAAACGTCATAGTCATGACCCCCAAGGAGAAGGCTGACGAAATCTATAAGGCCACTGAGGCCTTCATAGACAAGGAGAATATGCTGGCCGCCGGCATAACCCATCTGCCGAACGGCTGCGGCGTACTCTACAAGGTCCTCGGTATGGAGCCGGGTCCGGTGAAGAAGCTCGTGCGCCAGTTCTGCTCCCTGGTCCGTCAGACCGTCAAGGGCGTGCCGGCCATGGAGGAGTTCCCCTGGAGATAATCTTTCTTTGTCCATGTGGTTAGATATAATTTGGCTGATTGTCGGACTTGTCCTTATCCTTTGGGGCGCCGACAAACTGACTGACGGTGCGTCGACCGTCGCCCGAAAGTGGGGGATGAGTGACCTGGTTGTCGGCCTCACTGTCGTTGCATTCGGTACCTCAGCCCCGGAACTCGCCATCAGCGTGATCTCCGCCATCTCGGGCAACGCCGGCATAGCTATCGGCAACGTGGTCGGCAGTAACATCTTCAACGTCTTTGTCATCATCGGCGTGACGGCGCTGGTCAGTCCCATCATAGTCGAAAAATCCATATTGACAAAGGACATTCCTTTGGTAATCGTTGCGTCACTTGCTCTTCTGGTCATGGGCAATTCGCCTCTACTCGAAGGCGGGGAGAAAGTCTTGACGCGCGTTGACGGACTTATACTGCTTTTGTTCTTCACCATCTTCATGCGCCACACTTTCTCGGCCGCGACGGCTGAGGGCAATGCCGCACTACCGGACTCAGCAGCCAATCCCGGGGACAAGGCTTTGGCAGAGAATGTTAAGAGTGAGAAGGAGATGCCGATGTGGAAGGCGCTGACATGGATAGTCCTCGGCCTGGCAGCCTTGGTATTCGGTGGCGATAAGTTCGTCGACGGAGCCTCCGGCGTCGCCACCGCCTTCGGAGTGTCGGACGCTGTTATCGGACTGACGATAGTTGCGGCGGGCACCTCGCTGCCCGAACTTGCCGCCTCCGTCTCCGCTGCAATGAAAGGCAAGCCCGGCATGGCCATCGGTAATGTCATAGGCAGCAACATTTTCAACATCTTCTTCGTCTTAGGCTGTTCGGCCACCATTCTGCCGCTCCCGTTCGGCAAGGTCGGCAACGCCGACCTCCTGACCATGACTGTCGCCGCCATCCTCTTCTGGGCCTTCGGCTGGTGGTTCAAGGAGCGCACCATCACCCGCGCCGAAGGCACCGTCCTGGTCCTCTGCTACATAGCCTACATAGCCTACAACCTCGCCACCCTCTGACCCCGCACCGCGTCAGCGGTCCGCCCCACATATGCTCTTATTCCTGGATAATGTCATATTCACTTTTACTGCATGTTGCAACCAATCGCTACTAATTTTGACGTAGACTCCCGATTTAAGACCCCGTTTCAAAAAATGGCGGTCTAAAGCATGCGTGAATACTTGGCCTAAGCAATAATAAAACTGTGCGAATGAAAAAAGAACAGTTAACAAAAATATTTTAGCGAGTTATTTTGTATATATGATATATATGATTTAAATTTGCAGAAAAAGAAATGACATGAAAACTGCGTCACTCAGACAGACCATACCGTCTCATAGAAAACTCATTGACATTCCGGAAGATGTTTTTCGCATTCTGAATGTGAAGGCAGCTTCTTTAGGGCTCAATCTTAAGAAATTCATCGAGCAGCTCCTGGTCGAAGAAGCAACCGAGTTGGATGATGCCGAACTTTATCGGCATCTCGTTGAGAGTCGACCTGAAGGTAAGGTCATAATAAAGGGCAAGGAGAAAGAAGACTTTATGCGCCGTCACGGTATAGGTAAGTACAGATGAAGGTCGATTTCTCAAAAGAATTTTCGAAGGCTCTTGATAAGTGTACTGGTAAAGTACATCGATCTATTGTGGAGGCTATCAATGACGTGATTGATGCAAACTCATTAGAGGATATTAAGAATTGTAGAAAGATTGAGAGTTTGAATAGCGTTTATAGAATCAAGATTGGTAGTAAACGTGCATTCTTTGTTTTGCATCTCCAAATAGAAGGGGATCTTGCAATGTTCGAATATCTGGTATCGCGTGGAGAAGCCTACGACAAAAAGAATATGGAAAGACTACGTAAGCGAGATGTCTGATACGTTGAACATTGCTCCGTATGAGAGCCTTCATAGCAGGAGGGTTACAGCAGGGTGAGGAGCGAGGTGACGAGGAGGAGCGCGGCGGTTAGGGCGGTTATGGGACGGTACTTGCCGGGGGCGTGGAGCGCTATGGCGAGTGCAAGGATGCCGGCGAGCCATAGGATTACGGTCGTTAGCGTCGGTGCTATCGGAAGGACTGTGGCGCCGTCGGCTGAGAGATAGGATGTCAGGCTGTCGGCTG
>CAZUAK010000067.1:0-4386 GCA_964618395.1 uncultured Sangeribacter sp. | reverse complement strand
ATCGGGTTGAGCTTCTCACTGAACAGAAGCAGCGAGGCGACACATAAGAAGCTCAGCTGAAAACCGGGGTCAAACAACGAGGTCGGGGAGAACAAAAGGATGAAGAAAGCAGCCCAGCAGAGTCCCGCCTCAGCTCCCGCGTAACGCTCGGTCAACAGGCCGATGAAGATGAAAGACATCATTATCGCCGCCCTCACCGTCGACGGTGCACATCCGGTCACAATGACGAAAAGCCACAACAGGCTCAGTGTCAATATAAACTTCATCTTGCGCCGACGAAATACATTGAGCGGGAAAAGCAAAAACAATATGATACCCGCAATCAGGCCCGTGTGCAGGCCACTCACGGCCAGTACATGCCCAAGTCCAACGTCTGAAAAATGCTGCCTCAATTCAGGGTCGACATACTCCTTGTCGCCCAAAATCAAGGTGATGAGAAAACGTTTCACATCATGGCGCAGCTCCGTTTTCTCTATGAAAATCTCGAGTTCGTCCCTAAGGTCTCTTGAAAATCCTGAGAGCGTACGGTACCGTCCGGTCACCTCTATGTCTTTCTCAAACACATGCCCGGAATAGAGTATTCCCCTTTGTCTCTGATAATCACTGTATTTCTTGAAGCCTTCCACTTTAGCCGAATCCGCGGACTGTTTATACCGACGGACGTTTGTCGACCGCTCCGGGTCTGTTGGCAAGAGTGCGGAGTGAATGACGATATGGTCGTCACGGTTAAGGGAGGCGGTGGTCATCAGTACGGTCGCCTTGACATTATGGTCGGTCAATTCCACCAGATACTGCTCCCCGCTCGTTTTCGATTTTCTGTCAAGCACCCGCGCCTGCTGATGGGTCAGGTGATGACGGCCTTCAAACGGATATGACGGTGCCGAAAGATCATAAAGCAACGCCCCCATGCTGGCGGTGAACAGAAACATCCAGGCATAGTCCAGATACTCCTTGGCTGAGACCTTGATACTCTTAAACGGCGACCCCGAGGAGATGCTATACAAAAGGATGCCTACACCGCACGCCGTCAACGCCACACCAAACTTCACCGCGCACAGTAAGGCTATGAGTATGCCGATAGCGAGGCTGCAGAGAAGGAAGAGAGGAAGCCGGAAGCGCATGGTGGAATGGTTAAGAGCCCGTTTCAAAAAAAATGGCAGCCCCGCGGGCTCTAAGCTATGGGGTTGTCATTCCAGAAGGACCACCCCTCTTCGGCCTGTTTCAGCAGCATCGGCAAGCCGGAGGCAACCGTAGCGCCGTGGGCCGCACAGATGCGTGTGAAGGTGGTATGCTCAGGATTATAAACAAGGTCGAGACACAAGTGGCGAGGCTGGACGTACTCGTACGGAATATCGGGGGCGGTCCGAACATTCGGGAACGTCCCGAGCGGAGTACAGTTTATGATAAGGTCAACGTCAAGAATATCATCCTTCCCTAACGACGCAATCTCCTTCACCTCACCCTCAAAGTCCGGATACTCACGGAGGAACTTTTCCGGAGTCCTGACAGTGACAACCGGTTTAATTTTCCTCTTCCTTAAAGCCGCAATCACCGCACCGACAACGCCACCGCCGCCAATCACAAGCGCCTTTTTATTCTCGAGTGGCCACGGAGCCGACTCTTCTAAGAGCGAAAGGAATCCGGCGATATCGGTATTGTGCCCCGTCAGTGCCCCGTCCTTATCTCGGCGTACGCAATTGACAGAACCGGCCTCAGTCGCCTCCGGAGTCAACCGTGAGAGATAGGGGAGGACACTCTTCTTGAAAGGGGCCGTCACATTGAATCCGCGGAGGGCTTCGCCATACCGCTCGACAAGCGAGGGTAGCTCAGAAATATCGGTCAGTTCATGTAGGAAATAATGTGCGTCAATCCCCTCGTCAGCGAATTTCCTGTTGAAATAGTCCGCAGAAAAGGAGTGAGACAGCGGTCTGCCGATTAAAAAGTAAACTTCTTTCATGTGAGGTACTAATCCTTTTAAAAATATCGACCGTACAGGTCGGTTGCCTGTACGGTCGGTAGGTCTCATAATATTATCTTACCAGATGATAACACGTTCGCTCTCCGGACGGAACATCGGCTGACCCTCCTCGATGGCGAAGGCCTCGAAGAAAGGCTCGATGTTTCTGAGGGTTACGTTCACGCGGTTGTTGCCGAGCGAGTGGGGGTCTGACTTGGTTCTTGACAGGACCTCCTCGTCGCGGATGTTGGCTGCCCAGACGTTTGCGTATGCGAGATAGAAACGCTGAAGCGGAGTCAGGCCGTCGATGTCTTCCATCTTCTGGTCCTTCATTGCGTCGAGATAAGCGGTCAGGGCCACGCGGAGGCCACCCTGGTCGGCAATATTCTCGCCGAGGGTGAAACGGCCGTTGGCGTGAACGCCCGGAGCAACCTCGACAGCGTCAAACTGCTCTACGAGCTTGTCGGCCAGTCCGGTGAACTTCTTGGCATCCTCTTCCTGCCACCAGTCGTTGAGGTTGCCGTCCTTGTCGAACTGACGGCCCTGGTCGTCGAAGCCGTGGGTCATCTCGTGGCCGATGACCACGCCGATTGCGCCATAGTTGAGCGCGTCGTCGGCCGTCACGTCAAAGTAGGGGGCCTGAAGGATACCGGCGGGGAAGCAGATCTCGTTGGTCGTCGGGTTGTAGTATGCATTGACGGTCTGCGGAGTCATGTGCCACTCGGCCTTGTCCACGGCCTTGTTGAGCTTGGCGTAGTTGTCTGCGGTGTACCACTTCGAGGCCTCGAGAACGTTCTCCATATATGACTTGGAGGGGTCAACGATGATTTCGGAGTAGTCCTTCCACTTGTCGGGATAGCCGATCTTCACGGTGAAGGTGTTGAGTTTCTCGTGAGCCTTCTCCTTGGTCTCGGGGCTCATCCACGTCAGGTTGTCGATGTGCTTGCCCAGAGCCACGCGGAGGTTCTCGACGAGGGTGGTCATGTATTTCTTGCTCTCCTCGGGGAAGTACTTGTTCACGTACAGCTCGCCCACGGCCTCGCCGAGCATCGAGTTGGGTATTGACATAGCGCGTTTCCAGCGGGGCTCCTGCTCTTCGGTGCCGCTCATCACGCGGTCATACATCTCGAAGTTGGCGTTATAGAAATCGTCGCTCAGCAGGTTGGCAGCCTCCGAAACGATGCTGAACGCGGCATAGTCGCGAATCTGACGCTCCGAGAGCTTCGGGAGATAATCGTTGATGAACTCCATGTAGCCGAGGCTGCTGATGTTCGCCTTCTGCAGGTCACCGATTTTGAGGTCGTTGAAATATGTCGTCCAGTCGATGTTGGGATATTTCGCCTTAATCTCATCGACGGTCATGATGTTATAACGGGCCTTGGGGTTACGCTTCTGCTCGCGCGTCATCTTGTTCTTGGCCATCTCAGTCTCGATCTCGATGACCGAGTTCACGATACGGTCCGCATCCTTCTCCGAGTATCCTGACAGGGTCATGACGGTCTTGATATACTTCTTATAGGCGTCCATGATCTTGCGGTTGGTCTCGTTGTCTTCGAGATAGTAGTCTCGGTCACCGAGTCCGAGCCCGGTCTCGCCGATATGGAGGATGTTGGAGTTGGAGTCCTTCTGGTCGGTGCCGACACCGGTGCCGAAGAAACCGCTCGCGATACCGCTGTGGAGCCATGCGATGAACTGTCCCATCTGAGCGAGGTCGTAGTCCTCGACAGCGGCCAGAAGCGGTTTGAGCGGTTCGGCGCCCTCCTTGTTGAGACGCACGGAGTCCATGCCGAGAGAGTAGAGGTCGCTGACCTTCTGTGCGTTGGTCCCCTTCACCTTTGCCTCAGGGGTCTCCGAGAGGGTCAGGATGAGGTCTTTCAACTGGTTGCGGGCATTCTCACGCAGCTGGTCGAAGGTGCCGAAGCGTGCAAACTCCCCGGGGAGCGGATTGTTCTTCATCCATCCGCCGCAGGCATACATATAGAAATCGTCGCCGGGCTTGACGTTTTCGTCAAGGTTGGCACGTTCTATTCCATGTCCTCCGGCAGCAATGGTCATCAAAGGGATACCGGCCAGAGCGCTGAGTATCATCTGTCTGATCTTCATGTCGTCAGTGTATAGGTTATTATGGTTAATCATGTTTCAGTTTTTTGTCTAAGTGTCTCTTAAAAATTAGAAATACCTAATGTTCATGAGTTACTTAATTCCTCAAGTTCCATCTGGGCAAGCTCCCAGACGGACATGGCATTTTCGAGGGCTTTCTGTTTCTCGTCATATAAGGAAAGTGTCTCGGAAGAGGAATCGCCCTGAGCCAGTTTGTCCTCGACTTCCTTGAGTTGCGCCTCAAGGACTCCGATTTTTTCCTCCGCCTCGCGCACCTTCTTTTCCGCACGCTTCAGGACCTTCTCCCGTTCCTTCTGTTCCTGATACGA
>CAZUAK010000066.1:0-10874 GCA_964618395.1 uncultured Sangeribacter sp. | reverse complement strand
TTAGCACGCCACCCTCTCACGGTGGAAACTCGGGTTCGAGTCCCGGATAGACTACAAAACCGATGCCCGACTCTTACGAGCCGGGCATTCCCTTTTACTGGCAATCCCTAATTCGGCGCAAAGCCCACACCGTCAGAATGTAGGGTCGCGGGCCGCCGCGACCGCTACATTGCCTGTTATTTAAGTATTTACGTTCATTCTCGGTCGCGGCAGGCCGCGACCCTACATTCGAACGCACCGATTTTTTTCGATATGTTTATCTGAGGGGCGAGACGTTCAGCAGCGAGTTGGTGTCGGCGTTCAGCTCATAAAGGTTGGCATAACCCTGGCTGACGGCCCGCTGAAGCATGGAACGTCCTTTCTCGACATCGCCGGTCTGCGCATAGTAGCCCGCGAGCATGAACGCCGTGTCCTTGTCAGCGTCCGGAGCCAGTGGCGATACGAGCGCTTCCGCGTCCATTATCTTTCCGAGCTTGTTCTTGCAGAAGGCTACCAGGATAGTCTCATCCTTTGTCTGAGGAAGGAAGTTGGCTCCGCGCTGATAATCTCCCTTGGCTCCCTGAAGGTCGCCGGACTTATCCTTGATAGAGGCCCTCGTGACGATAGCCCCGAGGTTCTCCGGATTGGACATGATGAGTTCGTTGAGGACCGTCAGTGCCTCATTGTAGTTCCCGGCAGCAGACTGCGCCTCCGCGAGTGCCTCCATCGCTTCGGGCGAAGAGGGGTCTGCCGAGTAAGCCTTCAACGCGATGAGCGAGGCCTCGCGAGCATCGCCTGAGCCTAACAGGCAGCGTGAGAGCAGAGAAAAATTGGCCACTGTCGGTGAGCCGTCGGCAGCCTTGTGGGCAGCCTCTACCGCTTCGGGTAGTCGGTTCAAGGCCATCAGTGATTCGGCGTAAGAGGCATAGACGCCGGGTGCCTGCCCCTGTTCATCTTTCAGAAGCAATGAGAAAGTATCGGCCGCGTCGTTATATGCGCCGGCGCGGTTGGCGATGTTCGCTTTGAGGAAATAGAGCGGCAGCTTGTTCTGGGTCTGTGCTATGGCGGAGTCAAACGCACGGGCCACGGAGGCATAGTCTTCCGCTCCCAGCGAGAGGAGTGACTCCAACGGACGCGACGTATTCTCAGCTAAAGCAAACGCGGAGATATAACGGGTGGCAGCCGCGTCGTTATTCTTCATATCCCTTTCGAGGTCTCCCAGACGGCAATAGGTCAGCCAGTTGCCGGGGAACGCCTTCTCGGCCTCGTTCATCAGCGCCTTGGCTTCGGAGGTGTTGCCCTGCATGATGCGGGCCTTGGCCATCCCGAAGAAGGCCTCCTGGCTTCTGTTCTTGAAACGCTGAAGCTGCGTGAAGGCGCGGTAGGCCTCGTCAGGCTTGTTGAGATAGAGGCAGATGTTACCCTTTTTATATATGTCGGCATACGACTCGGGGTTATAGCCCAACGCCTTGTCGACGGCGTCGAGAGCCTTTTCATATTCTCCCAACTGCATCCTTATGTCTGTCAGCAGGGAATACTCCTGGCTCAGCAGGGCTGTCTCTTTGGCGGGGGTATATTCTATCGACTTGCTGATGTCGAGCAGGGCCGCGTCATAGTTTGACAGATTGTAATACTGGGCCGCTCTTTCATAAAGGGTCTGATAGTCCTTGGGATTGTCGCTCAATACTTTTGAGTACCCGTCGAGCATGGCTTTGGCCAGAGGCGAAATCTGCTGGGCGGGAACGGTCAGTGCGGAGAGTGAGAGTAGGAGAGAGGCTAAGTATCTATATCTCATTATTTCTGGTTAAATTCATTTATAATATGTATGGCCTGTACGGCATAGAGGGCCGCGGTCTCGGTGCGCAGACGGCTCTGGCCGAAGGTGACCGGCATGAAGCCGTTCATGAGCGCCGACTCGACTTCCTTGGGTGAGAAATCGCCTTCGGGACCGACAAGTATCAGAACATTGTCACCCGGTTTATATTCCTTGATAAGTTCGTGTCTCTCGACCTCGTCGCTGCAGTAGCCGAAAAACTTCTGGCCCTCAAAGGGAGTGACAAGGAGTTTGGAGAGGTCGGTCATTTCTACTATCTCGGGGGCGACGGTCTTGAGGCTCTGGTTCATGGCGGAGACGGCTATCTTTTTTAGCCGCTCTGTCTTCACGACCTTTCGCTCGCTGCGGTCACACTTGGTGAGGATGATGCGGTCCACGCCAATCTCCACGGCCTTCTCGACGAACCACTCCAAGCGTTCCATATTCTTAGGAGGGGCAACGGCGACTGAGATCCGGACTCCCCAATGCGGAAGAATCTCGTGGCGTTCCACAATCTCGACCATGGCCCCTCGCGGATCCGCGAAGGTCAGACGGCAGACAAACCGGTGTCCCTTGCCATCGGTCACAGTCACTTCGTCACCGGGTTTACGGCGGAGCACCTTCACGCAGTGGGCCGACTCTTCGGGCGGCAGGGTGAGGGTAGTCTCAATGTCGGGCGAATAGAACTGAATCATCGGCTGTGGAGGATTGAGGATGTCTACGCAGTGAAATTATTGAGGATGTCAACGGAGAGAATTGAGTATACGTCAGAACGGATGGTGAATGGCGTCACACGTTTCCGTCGACTATGTCAAAACCGCCGGGGTTGGCACCGCTTTCGTCGGCAACCTCGCGCTTGGTCACATCCGGGGTCTTTTGTTTGTCACGGAAGATGATGAGGAAGAGGATGGCCACCACTGCGGCATAAGCGGCGAAGATGAGCCATGACAGGTGCCAGCCGTCAATCTGGGCCTCGCCGGCCGGTTTGCTGAACACGAGGGCCTTCAGTACCTCACCGGCGGCCAGGGTGCCGAACGTCGCGCCCAGGCCGTTGGTCATGATCATGAACAGTCCCTGTGCGCTCGAGCGTATCGAGATGTCGGTCTTCTGGTCGACATACAGGGAACCGGAGACATTGAAGAAGTCGAAGGCGATGCCGTAGACGATCATGGAGAGGATAAAGAGCCATACGCCCGAGCCCGGGTTGCCCAGTCCGAAGAACCCGAAGCGGCCCACCCATGCGAACATGGCCATGAGCATCACCCCTTTGATGCCGAAACGCTTCAGGCAGTAGGGTATGAGCAGGATGCAGAGGGTCTCGCTTATCTGAGAGAGAGAAATGAGCGCGTTGGCGTTTCGCGCGCCCCAGGTATCGGCATACTCCGCCACGCTCTCAAAGCTGGAGATGAAGAGGTTGCCGTATCCGTTGGTGATCTGAAGCGACACGCCGAGGAACATCGAGAAGATAAAGAAGATGGCCATCGTCTTGTCTTTGAACAGCGCAAAGGCCTTCAGCCCGAGAGCGTCTGCGACAGAGGCTTTTCCGGACGTCTTGTTGACCGGACACTTCGGCATTGTCAGAGCGTAAAGCGACATGACGATGCTGAGGACTCCGGAGAGGAAAAGCTGCATGTATGAGGTCTGGAACTTGACGCCGTCTATGTGTGCGAAGTTCACCGTCAGCATGGCGCAGATGAAACCGACGGTGCCGAAGACACGTATCGGCGGGAAGTGCTTAACGGCATCGAGGTTATATTTCCCGAGGGCCGAATAGGCCACGGAGTTGGCCAGGCCGATGGTCGGCATGAAGAAGGCGACCGAGAGGCTGTAAAGCGTGAAGAGGGGCCCGAAAGAGACGTTGTCACCCGAGAACAGGCAGTAAGAAGCGGCCCCCAGCATGAAGAGGCCCGCTAAAAGATGACACAGGCTCAGTACCTTCTGCGCCTGCATATAACGGTCGGCGATGATGCCGATGATGCCAGGCATGAAGATGGAGACTACTCCCTGAATGGCGTAAAACCATGAGATATTGGAGGCCATACCGATACGGCCCAGATAGTTGCCCAGTGAGGTCAGATAAGCGCCCCAGACAGCAAACTCGAGGAAATTAAGGACGGCAAGACGAACCTTAAGACTCAGTGTTGATGACATTAGGTAGTGTGAAGTATTGATGTACATCGGCCCCAAGAGGCCTTTCTTGTGCAAAGATAGTCATAATTTGCGGGAGTGCAAAAGTAATTTATTAATTTTGCGGAACAATAGCCCCTGTCATCTGGACGCCATTTTTGAAACTGGGTCCGAAACCGGGGTGTCAGCCCATATAACGCTCATGCAGTTCACTGACATTGCCTTTGCCGTCTTCCTATTTGTGATCTTCTGTCTCTATTGGTTTCCCCTCAGAGGCAGGACAAGGTTGCAGAATGTCCTGCTGCTCGTGGGTAGCTACATCTTTTATGGATGGTGGGACTGGCGGTTTCTAAGCCTGATTTTCCTCACGACCCTTTCGACTTTCGTCACGGCCCTTTTCGCCCGCCGCCGTTTCGGCAGACTCCTGACCGTGGGGAATATTGTTCTGAATATCGGCATACTTGTCTGTTTCAAGTATTTAGGATTCTTTGCCGAAAACCTCGGTCGACTCTTCAGCCTCTTCGGCCTGGGTTTTGACTGGTTTACCGTTGAGGTACTTGTTCCGGTCGGCATATCATTCTACACCTTTCAGGCCATATCCTATTCTGTCGACGTTTATAAGGGTCGAATCGAGGCATGTCGCGAACCGCTTCCTTTCTTCACTTTCATATCCTATTTCCCTCAGCTTGTCGCCGGCCCGATTGAACGCGCGTCGCAGCTTCTGCCGCAGATAAAGGCGGAGAGGGAGTGGGACAGTGGACGCGCCTCCTCAGGAATGAGGATGATCATGTTCGGACTGCTGAAGAAACTGTGTGTGGCCGATATCCTGGCCATTTATGTGGATGTGATATTCAACGGTGGAGAAATGTCAGCGTTGTCGGTCTTAGCCGGCGGTCTGCTCTTCTCGTTCGAAATATATTGTGACTTCTCCGCCTATAGCGAAATCGCGAGAGGCGTGTCGCGACTGTTGGGCATAGAGCTGATGGTCAACTTCAGATTCCCTTATTTCTCGCGCAATATACCGGAGTTCTGGCGCAGGTGGCACATATCCCTGATGGAGTGGTTTCGCGACTACCTTTACATACCCCTTGGTGGCAGCCGGAAGGGAAATATACGGACTGCCCTGAACTACATGGCGATTTTCACGCTCTCGGGGTTATGGCACGGCAGCGCATGGAACTTTGTCCTATGGGGTGTTTACTGGGGCCTGTTTTCGATTTTCGCAAGATTCGTTCTCCGGCAGAAGGTGCCGAAGTCTGAAATCGCCCTTTCCGATCTCCCGGCGATGGTTGCGACCTTTGGTGTGGTGGCTTTCGGTTTCTTCTTATTCCGCTGCTCAAATATGGCCGAGATTGTCTCGGGATTCAAGTGGTGCTGGACATATCCCGTCGGTTTCGGCCTTCTATGGGCTTCGGCATGGTTGTTCGTTCGGTTCAGACCCCTGCGTATAGTGATGACAGCGCTCATTGCGGTCGGTGCGGGGGCGATCATCTGTCTTAAGGCCTTGCAAAACTGGCCCAAGCTCTTGGTGGTATGGTGGCTGATACCGGCGGCATTGATCGCATATATTGAGTGGCAAGATAGAAACACTGACTGGCCGCTACAGACCGTCAGCTCCATAGGGTGGAGACGAATGGCCCTGTATCTGGTCTGCATATTCTTCATAGCCGTGAGTGAGCCTACCGAAATGGCTTTCATTTATTTCCAGTTCTGATGACGACCACATTGAAACGGAATGATAACTTCACGTTATCTCATTATAACGTAATCAAGCTTTCCGATCAATCCATTGGAACAGGATCTATATCGCCCATTATTTTACGATGAAAGAAACCTCAAAATCCATAGTCCGATTCATAGTCCGGAGCCTTATAGTCATTGCGATAGGGATAGCCATCCCGGTCGTGTGGTATCTTGTCGACGATCCGTTCAAAGTACTTCACCACTATGACGACTATATTGCATCATACGAAGAGCAGCCGGTCAGGATAGGATTGAACAAGGGGATGGTCACGCTGACCAACTTCAACGACCGCAGAAAAGAGGGACATGAATACAACTCATTCATCTTCGGTTCGTCAATTTCAATATACTATAACGCTCAGAAATGGGCCGATATAGTTAGCGAGGATTCCAGTGGAACGGCTGAGGCTCGGCGTGAGGTTCGGCCATATCATATGGATTCGTCAAGTGAGACCTTGAGCTCAATGGCCAGAAAGATCAGGTATCTTGACAAGGAGGGTATTCCGATTGACCATGCCCTCATCGTGCTCGATCCGTTCGTTATGGCGTACGGAGAACGGAACGGACCGGCGTATCTCGATCCTCCGGTGCTTGCGACATCTATAGTGGAGACATTAAAATTTCACTATCAGTATCTCCGGGCAGGGACGAATGCCGATTTCTACAAAAGTTACATACCCTCAATGATAAGTAAAGAAGTTGTAGAGAACGGCCGTAACATCCTTTTTGAGGTCCAGCCCATAGTCTATGACAAGACTACCAACCAGGAATTGCTCCCTGCCTGGGATTCGCTGATACGAGTCGACAGCCGACAGTTCTATGCCGAGTATCCGCTTCGGGAGTCGCCTGAGACCCTGACCACAAGCCGACAGGTGTTTACAGCCGAGGTCATCAAGGACTTGAAAGATATCCGGAACATATTTGACAGAAAGGGGACGGATTACGAGATAATCATCGGCCCAAACCGCCCCAAGATAACACTGAACCCGAAAGACTTGAGGATACTCAATGGTATTTTCGGAGAGCGTCACGTTCATGACTTCAGCTCATCTATGGCATATCTGCTTGAGGAAGACACGATGCTGTATGACAATGTGCATTACCGACCTGTCATGGCCGAGATACTGATGACTAAAGTGTATTGCGATAGAAATGAGTAAGATGTATGATGCTGAATAGTAATGGATTAAATGTGTCATTACTCAAGGCAAAAAATGGGCTGAAGAAAAAAATGACAAGTTTTTTTGGAAAAAACTTGCACGGTTTGTGAGAATGTTGTAACTTTGCACTCGCAAAACGGGAGAAACCGCTTGAACAAGGGGTTCCCAAAGAAAATGGCGGGATAGCTCAGTTGGTTAGAGCGTCGGATTCATAACCCGGAGGTCTCGAGTTCAATTCTCGATCCCGCTACCAAATTCAAACTGCGCCTTGTGAATATCATTCACCGGGCGCTTTTACTTTATCAACCCTGATTTTACTCCGAGACCCGGTTCTTTAAAACGGGTCCGACCTCAGCGCTCGTTTTACCATGGAACGCGAAGATAACTTTATTCTCAGAATGACCCCTTTCCTCGGAGTGAGTTCCGAGAGGCTGATGGAACTCATAGAGAAGATTTGTCTTGAGTTTGTCAGCTATAAGAAGGGGGAGACAATCATATATCCCGGCATGGAGGCCAAGCGCCTGCTGCTGCTCCTAAATGGGTCTGTCCTCATGGAGAGGGAGCTCGTGTCTGAAGTGAAGGTCAGCTGGCATCAGAAGGTATTCCATCCCATTGATATGCCGGCCCTGTTCAGCCTCTCGTTGCGCCACGCAGTAAAGGCCATTGCGCTCGACAAGGTGAATCTCATCTCCATAGACCGAGATGATTTCAGACGTATGTATGAGACTGAGCCGATCATACTCATGAATCTGCTCAACACCCTTGGCCGCGCCGCATCGCTTTATCTTCCCGCAGAGTTCAGCAACCTGGTAGAATACTGGCTTGTAGATCTCGCCAATGTCGAGTCTGCCGGTCCGGTGAGGGTGGACTCAAATCTGAAGAGGATAGGCGAACTTCTCTCGCTGCCCGTAAACGATGTCGCCTCTCTCATGGACGAACTTGAGAGAAAGGGTGTCGTCAAGTGGCTGCGTGACGAGCATGCCGTCCTGATACGCGACAGAAAAGCAATTGACTCTTGAGCCCCGGAGTTTGTAGGATAAGATATGAAACGAACACGTGTGACTGTATGGGTGTTGATTGTTAGTCAGGTGTTTCTCTTGACCTCCTGTTTCACCGGAATCGAGAACACCAAGAAGATTGAACTCTCGCGCAAGGACAGGAAACAGCTTGAGCAGACCCGAGAAGAGGCTTTTCTCAGTGACCTTGACGGCCGCCCGCTGGCGCAGTGGAAGGCCGGCGACAGGTTCCTTGTGTCGGATTCAAAAATTGCACTGCTTTTTGACAATGCTCCCGGACTATCTCCGGATGACCCCTCGCTCACGGGACGCCATCTGAGTTTTGACGGGAAGAGTGTGAAGCTCCGCCCTGACCGGACTGAAGAGCAGGTGATATTGTTCCGAGACAGTGTGGTCACTTACAGGCTCCCTTCAGGGACGGAGGTTCAAAAGGCCGACAGTTCGCTTCTGAGTACGCGCCTGCCAATGCTCATTGACCTCGAAACGGTAGACGAGATTGCAAAAAGGATGGAAGGGAAGGAACTTTGGACCCGCACTCAGCTTTGGTATGACGTCAACGGTGAAAAAGTGACGGGAAGAAAGTATGTCCCGGTGAAGGTGACAAAGGTGCTTCCCGGTTCTCAGCTCTTTCCGATAAAGGTGGTGTTCACAGATGACAGGGGAGAGGAGAGGATGCTGTGGATGAGCTATGGGCTGACAGTGGCTGACAGCCGGAAGTTCCCCGTCCTGTTTTCTTTCACGGACCCGCGACAGGAATATCCCTCCGTGTCGGATGAGAACTGGGTGTTGATTCAGAACGGTGAGATAGCAAACGGAATGACTAAGTTAGAGTGCCGGCTTGCCCTCGGCAACCCGGCCGACGTCATGTCGGGCCATTCTCACAGCGAAACGCTTGATCTCTGGCAGTATCCCGACGGGTCGTATCTCCGTTTCGCCGACGGTGTTTTGGTCGAGTTCAGACGTTGAGTGCCGTCTTATGATATATTGAGTCTTAAGATGGAAATTGCTTCAAAGACACACCCTACATCAAAACGCAGCCAGCGCCACAAGGGCCGAAGTCTTGAAAAGCACCTGTCTCAAAATATTGAAAAGTTATGTTTGAATACGATAAAGATTTGACTGCGCTGACGACGTTCGGCGTGCCCGCAAGTTGTTCAGTGTTTGCAGAATATGAAAATGTCAGGCAGCTGACGTGGATTTCGCGACGGCCTGAGTTTCTCGACAACCCGGTCCTTCATATCGGTGGCGGGAGTAATCTCCTGTTTACCGATAAGTTTGAGGGTCTTGTGTTGCGCTCTGCAGTGAAGGGAAAGACCATCTATAAAAACAAGGATACTGGGGCGGTGACTGTCATTGCCGGTGCCGGTGAGGACTGGCCGGAGTTTGTCCGCTGGACAATCGAAAACGGCCTCGGCGGACTCGAAAACCTGACAGATATCCCCGGACAGGTCGGAGCGTCGGCCGTTCAGAATATCGGTGCTTACGGAGTGGAGGCTAAGGACACCATTTTCAGTGTCGAATGTTTTGACTGCGAGCGTCGCGAGGGGGTGCGCTTCACAAATGAGGACTGCCGATTCGGTTATCGTGATTCCCGTTTCAAACATGAGTGGAAGGGTCGGTACTACGTTCTTCGAGTTGCTTTCCGCCTGGTGGAGGACACCGAGGCGCGTAGTCTGTCATACGGCTCACTCAAAGATCTTGAGCAGCGTCTGGGCCACCGTCCCTCAATCGCTGAAGTGGCTCAGGAAATACATGATATCAGGGCCGCAAAGTTGCCTGACCCGAAAGAGATCGGAAGTGCCGGTAGCTTCTTCAAGAATCCGGTGATACTCAAGAACTATTATGAGGACGAGGTGCTGTTCCGCTGTCCAGAGGTTCCGCATTATCCTGTGGATGAACATTTCGTGAAGTTGCCTGCAGGCTGGCTTATCGAGCACGCCGGGCTGAAGGGCTTCAGCATCGGCGGTGCCGAAGTCTATCCGAACCAGTGTCTTGTCATAGTCAATAAAGGTGGGGCGACAGCTGAAGACGTCATGGCCGTGGCCGCCCATGTCCGCGATACTGTCCGTGAGAAATTCGGCGTCTGGCTCTCTCCGGAGGTCAACTACGTTTCAGCTGATGTGGAGGTGACCGTTCTCGGTTCTGGAACTTCAAAAGGTGTCCCTGAGATAGCGTGCGACTGTCACGTCTGCCGCTCGGAGGATCCACACGATAAAAGGGGAAGGGCTTCGATAGTCGTGCGCTCTCAGGGAGTGACGCTGCTTATTGACGCCTCTCCTGACCTCAGGCTCCAGGCTGTCAGGGCTGACCTTCACTCGATAGATGCGCTATTGGTCACTCACGAACATTATGACCACGTCGGTGGTATAGATGACCTCAGACCTTTCTGCGTTCACGGAAACCTCGAGATTTATGCCCGGCCAGACGTGTGCAACGCGCTTCGTCGCCGTCTCGACTATGCCTTCAGGGACCATCTGTATCCCGGAGTGCCGAAACTCGAACTCAATGAAGTCGGTGATTATCCGTTCTATATCAACGGCTTGAAAATCATACCCATCGAAGTTCATCACGGAAAACTGCCCATATACGGGTACCGTATAGGTGACTTCGCCTATCTGACTGACGTGAAGAGGATAGAGGAGGATGAACTGGAGAAACTCAAAGGAGTGAAGGTGTTAATCCTCAATGCGCTGAGAAACCGTGAACACTTCGCTCACCTGAATTTCAAGGAAGCTGAAGAATTGGTGGCGAAGATAAAGCCTGAAAAGTGCTACTTCACCCATTTCAGTCACGAAGCGGGAACGCACGAGGAGATAGCCTCACGTCTCCCCGAAGGCATAGCCCCGGCCTATGACGGCCTCCGCTTCACCGTCAAGTGAAAGAGTATCACGATCGCTCCATAAATATAAGAATAATAGGAGTCAGGTTACGTTTTGAAAACGTGGCCTGACTTTATTATAAACGGCACAAGCCGAAAAGGAAGTGCATGTCGGAATGTAGGGTCGCGGCCTGCCGCGACCGTGTCCCTGACAATAC
>CAZUAK010000065.1:0-11049 GCA_964618395.1 uncultured Sangeribacter sp. | reverse complement strand
GCATCGCTCCCTCTTCAGCTTGCGAAAATCCCTCGACCGGAGCCGCCCGTGCGACCGCCATTTTTTTGAAACGGGGTCTTAAACATTTTCATCTCCCGTGCGTTATTTAAGAGATGAAAAAGACATACACACTCGTGTTTGTCGGGCTCATGATGTTGTTTTCCACGCTCTTCACGGGATGTGGGTCGGCCGGTGTGACCACTGCTGTCGCCGCCGAAACGACCAGTGAAGTCCGGCAGCCCGATTTATTTGAAAAAGCTGTCGCCATCATTAAGAAATACGAGACACTTCACAAACCGAAACACTGGCCTCTCGTAGGTTACGGACACAAGGTGCTTCCCGGCGAAAAGTTCTCGAGAACAAAAGCTCTCTCCGAGAAGGAGGCCGACGCGCTGCTGCGCAAGGACCTCAAGAAGTTATGCGCCATCTACCGTTCTTACGGCCAGGATTCGATCCTGTTGGCTACTTTGGCCTACAACCTCGGTCACGGAGCCGTCAACCGCTCGAGTGTCGTGTCGAAGTTAAAGGCAGGTGACAGAAACATAGAAAAGAGTTATATCTCTTATTGCAGATACCGTGGAAAAGAACACGCGCAGATAAAGCGTCGCCGAATCGAAGAGTTCGAGACGCTCTTCGTCGACAATCAGACCATGGCCCGCGCCACGCCGACTGAAGTCCCGCTTCTCTTGCGTCCCTTCATCGTGCACGAGGAGGAACCCAAGAGCATCACACAGAGGCTGGCCGAGGCTGTCGTCCACGAAGAGGAGACACTGCGCGCCGCGCTGATTCCCGCAATTCAAGACCCGAAAAGAAGCAGCTGACAGTAATGCAGACTTTTTTTGAAAGGATTAAAAAAATGATGTTGGCTACTTACTTAACTATGATGAATAAGATACTGTATATTATTCTGATGGCGGGCCTTGGGTTCGCCTTCACAGGCTGCGGAAGTTCCCGGGACGGGAAACAGGAGACGGAGGCTGAGTTTGTCTTCGCCGACTCTGTGCCCGAGACCGTAAAGGATCTGACCGCGGCCGTCAGGGATAGCGATGCGACGCGTTTCGCCTCGCTGGTCAGCTATCCCCTCACGCGTCCTTATCCGCTCAAGGACATCGCGGACGAGGAGCAGATGAAAGCTTATTACCCCACCCTTATAGACGACTCCCTGCGCCGGATGATGACCCAGCTTAAAGACACCTCATGGTCCGACATGGGCTGGAAAGGGTGGACCCTCGGCGACGGGAAATATCTGTGGACTGACGAGCAGCTCTATGCCGTCCCCTATATCTCGAAACAGGAGCGCGACCGGCTGGTAGAGCTGGAGCGCCGCGAACTCGAAAGCCTTCCGAAGCGCTTCCGCAAGGGGTGGAAGCCGGTTGGGTGCATGCGCTCGCAGACATCGAACGCAATCTACCGTATTGACTATAACCCCAAGGCCCATCCGGGCCAGGACTACCGCATGATGGTGTGGAACGACTCCACGGAGCTTGACCGCGACCCGGCGGCTGTCTTCGTCGGCCGATGCAATGAAGAGGGAACCGCCGACGTGCGGACCTACTTCTTCGCCTCCAAGTCCGGAGCGAAGGCGGTCTACATGAGCGACGTCACCAGTGTCGACGAGCTCCCGCGCATCCTCTTCACCGACGGTGACGGCGTCAACCATGCCGACACGGTCTCGGCCGCATACTGGCTCGACCTTCACCATACGCTCCCGTCCGCCCGGTAGACTGACCAGATAGAAAAAATCACTGCAACACGAGGTCCCGAACGAACCGTTCAGGACCTCGTGTTGTTTAAATATCAAACACAATTTAAAATTCTATAAGTATTATGAAAAAAACACTCACTAAAGCCCAAATCCGGCAGGCTGTAGAAGAAGCCTATGCCGAGTGTAAGGACATCAAAGGTGGTGTGAATGCCCACTACATTCCGTATCTGGCTAACGTCAACCCGGACCTGTTCGGCATCTCGCTGACCCTGCTCGACGGTACTCAGATCTCAGTCGGCGACACCGAATACAAATTCGGTATCGAGTCTGTCTCGAAGGTCCTCACCGCTATACTTATCCTCAAACAGTATGGCGCTGAGGCGGTCCTCAAACAGATCGGTGCCGACGCCACAGGCCTTCCCTTCAACTCTATCTTCGCCATCCTGCTCGAAAACGATCATCCCTCGACCCCGCTGGTGAACGCCGGCGCGATTTCTGCATGCTCGATGGTCAAGCCTCAGGGCGACTCCTGGGGAAAATGGGAGGCCATCATCAACAACTTCGAGGCCCTCTGCGGCTCTCGCTCCGAGGTGCTCGACGAGCTCTACCGCTCGGAGTCTGACACGAACTTCCAGAACCGCTCAATCGCATGGCTCCTCAAGGACTACAACCGTATCTATGACGACGTGCCCATGAGCCTCGACCTCTATACCCGCCAGTGCAGTGTCGGCATCACGGCCGAGCAGCTTGCCGTCTGCGCCGGTACCATAGCCAACGGCGGCGTCAACCCCGTGACCAAACAGGAAGTGTTTGCGCGTGAACTCGCCCCGAAGATCACGACCCTGATTTCTTCTGTAGGTTTCTATCAGTCAACCGGTGACTGGATGTACACCAGCGGCATCCCCGCAAAGAGCGGTGTCGGCGGCGGTGTGCTCGGCGTGATGCCCGGTCTGTTCGGTGTGGCCGCTTTCGCACCCCCATTGGACGAAGCCGGCAACTCTGTCAAGGCCCAGGCTGCCATCAAGTCTATCATGAACAAACTCGATCTCGGTGTCTTCAACGGCGACATCGTGACCATAGAAGACTAATCAATCCTTCGCGGGGGGAGTGAAAACAAACTCCCCCGCGAGAAGTCTCACAACCCAAACAATTCCCCAAAATTATGCAAGTAAAAACAGGTAAAGGGACCATATCGATGATTGTGGTCCTCGCAATATGGTCACTGTCGCTTGCCGTCGATCTTCCCGGTCTTGCGGTCACCCCTATCGAGGGTAGCCTGCGCTCGATCTTCCCCGACGCGACTGATTTGAAGATTCAGTTGCTCACCGTGCTCCCGAATCTCGTCATCATCCCCTTCGTGCTCCTCTCCGGTAAACTCTCCGAGACCAAGCATAAAATCCTCGTCATCACTCTCGGTACAATCCTCTACATCGTCGCCGGAGCGTTGTCGATATTCTCCAACTCGCTGACGTCGCTCATCTGGCTCAGCTGTCTGCTCGGCGCCGGCTGTGGCCTTATACTTCCGTTCTCGACCGGCCTTATCGCCGACGTGTTCACCGGCAAGTACCGTACCAAACAGATGGGTATCATCTCGGCCATCGGTAACATCGCCCTCGTAGGCGCCACCTTCGTCGTAGGTTTCCTCGCAGCCAAGAGCTGGCACCTTCCCTTCCTCGTATACCTGATCCCGCTCGTATCACTCGTCCTGATCCCGTTCCTGAAGAAGATTCCGCAGAGCGACTATGACCAGCCCGCTGCTGACGCTGCCGGCAAGACAGCTGCCAAGGCTCCCGTGACTGTCCCTGCTGTCGACGCCGACGGTTTCTCAACCAAGGGTCAGAGCGTAAAGGGCGGTTTCTATATCGGCCGTACAATCTGGCTTCTGTTGGCCTACTTCTTCTTCGTGTTCGCAACTTCGGTTCCGGCTTATTATCTGCCGAACCTGATGCCTGAATACCACATGAGCACTGAGGAGGTTTCGACCGTAACTTCGGTCTTCTACCTCGCGATGTTCGTCATCGGTCTGTTCGTCACCGGCACAATGAAGATCTTCCGCAAGTCGACATTCATCTTCGCCACTGCGCTTATTGTCGGCGGTTTCCTGCTCTTCATCTTCACCCGCTCGCTTCCGGTCTACATCATCGCCTCGGCCCTTGTCGGTCTCGGTAACGGTCTGGCTCAGCCTATCTTCTACACCAAGGCTACCCAGCTGGTCGTAAGCCCGTCGAAGTCAACCCTCTCGCTCGCTTATCTGCAGGTCGCCAACTATGTCGCCATCTCGCTCGTCCCGGTGCTCATATCCTTCTTCGAGAAGATTTTCTCCACAACGTCGAACCTCTTCCCGTTCATCATCACCGGTATCTTCGTGGCCATCGTCCTCGTCGTGACCATCATCAGATGCAACCACTTCGTATTCGGTATCCACAAACAGTATTATGAATAAACACTCTGAGGGTGTGTCAAAATGGATGAGAGTCCAGATTAAACGTGCCTTAGGCCTATCCCTCTGCACTTCAGCCTAAAGAGGCACCCTCAACAAAACACTTTAAAAAATTATGGAAAACACAGCAAAACCGAAAATCCTCATCATCTATACCGGCGGTACGATCGGTATGGTGGAAACCCCTGACGGACTTCAGCCCTTCGACTTCTCTCACCTGATGGACAATGTCCCCAAGATAGGCAAACTCGGATACGACATCAAGTCAGTCCAGTTCCCCAACCCGATCGACTCCTCGAACATGAATCCCTCATATTGGGGTCAGATCGTCAAGGACATCGCCGACAACTATGATGAATTCGACGGCTTCGTAGTCCTTCACGGAACAGACACAATGGCCTATACGGCTTCGGCCCTCGCCTTCATGCTGCGCAACCTGCGCAAGCCTGTGGTCATCACCGGCTCACAGCTTCCTATCGGAGCCGTGCGTGAGGACGGTACCGAGAACCTTATCTCAGCCGTTGAGATCGCAGCTGCGAAGGATGAAAACGGTGACCCGATGATTCAGGAAGTCGTCATCTCCTTCCAGGACTACATTGTCCGCGGTTGCCGTTCGACCAAGTTCACATCTACCGGCTTCGAGGCGTTCCACAGCTTCAACTATCCGACGCTGGGTAACATCGACCTCCACATCACGTATGCCGAGCCTTACCTGATGCGTCACGACACCAAGCTCCCCTTGGAGCCGTTCTATGACATGGACCCGAACATCCTCGTCCTCTGGCTCTATCCGGGCATCACCGAAGACGTTGTCCGTGCCCAGCTGAGCACTCCCGGCATCAAGGCCGTCGTTCTGCGCACCTTCGGTGCCGGCAACGCCCCGACAGAGAAGTGGTTCCTCGATGCCATCAGTGACGCGGTCAACCGTGGCCTCATCATCTACAATGTCACCCAGTGTCTCAACGGCGGTGACGAGCAGAAACGCTACTATACCGGCGACATGCTCTCCAAGGCCGGAGTCATCACAGGCTACGACATCACAGTCGAGGCTGCCATCACGAAGCTCATGTACCTTATCGGCAGCGGCTACACTCCCGCCGAGATCCGCAACTACCTCCAGATTTCGATGGTAGGCGAGCTCTCTGACTGATAGGCCCACAGGTTTGCCCCCGTTTAGGGGCTTTCAAGGTGACGCACTGACGGAGGCCACTCCGAAGGGCATCCCTAAACCAAGTTATTGAAAAACCTTTTCTTAAGTCCGGTTTCCCTCACGGGGAGCCGGACTTTTTTGAGACGGGGTGTCAATGTAAGAATAAAGTATGTAGTATCCTCATGAAAATTTTTTCGTCAGTATCGAACCGAAAGGGAGGTGAAGGCGTTTATATATCAGAAAGTAGAAATTACTTCATGATGTTAGGTTAGTTTGAAAGTATTATGGAAAACATTCATTTACGGGTCGCTGTGAAGCGGCCCGTAAATGGTTTATATACTGAGTCGGGGCCTAAAAATGAGGTGGAGTGTTGGGGTTCTCAAATATTTTTACGAACTTTGTGAGCAGGGAGGGGTGAAGCTACCATGAAAACCTATATCGTCATGAAACGTCTGACCTTACTGTTCGCTGTTCTACTTCTTACTCTCACCACTGTGTCTGCCCGTTCAATCCGGGGACAGGTCCGCTCCGAAAGCGACTCTACGGTCCTTGTCGGCGCCTTATGCCGCCTTATGGTTGATAACAAGTTTATCGACGGTGCCACCACCGACATGAACGGCGAGTTCGAAATTTCGACATCGGTCAAGTCCAAGTTAAGGCTTGAAGTTTCCATGACCGGGTTCAATACTTCCCAGGTCCTGATAGAATCTGACAAGAATGTAAACGTCGGGACAGTCTATCTCTCCGAGGGAAAGATGCTCGACGAAGTCGAGGTTGTCGCCAACTCAATGGTAGACATCAAGGGCCGCACCATCGTGTTTCCCTCCGAGGCAGACGTAAAAGCCTCTTCCACCTCGCTCAGCCTTTTCCAGAAACTGCCCCTCGCAGGCCTTGACGCAAACCCTATAGCCCGCTCACTCACTGTCGACGGTGGGGCGCCGATGATACTCATCAACGGTGTCCCTTCATCTGTGAGTGACCTGCTCGCACTTCAGCCGAAGGACATCGCCAAGATTGAATTCTCCCGCATCACTCCCGCCCGCTATGCCGACCGAGGCGTCAGCGGCCTGCTGAACATCACCCTCAAGAAACGCGACGACGGCGGTCAGGTTTATTTATGGGGTCAAAGCGCGGTGAACGCTGTCTTCGTTGAGGCCACGTTGCGTACCTCCTACCATCAGGGCCCCTCGCAGTTTACACTATCATACAACCCGTCGTGGCGAAACAACACAAAGACTTACGATTTCACTACTCAGAGTTATATCGGTGATGACTTCCGGGTCGATATTGAAGAGAGTGACCGTAATCCGTTTTATTATCACTATCACCCGATAAGTTTGAAGTACGACTTCAGCCCCAACGTACACACCCTGTTTTCGGCAACCTTCAGTATAAGGCCGAATAATTACAAGAATCGCCAATACACTGACTACCGGGACTCTTTCTTGGGTGACTACGAGTCTGAGGGCTACACCAAAAGCAAGGATATCAACCCCTCTCTTGACTTGTTCTTCAAAAGGGATTTTAATGATAAGAACGCTCTGGAGGCGCAGGTGGTCGGTACTCTGACGTCAAGCGATTATCGCCACACCAATGACTTTACATATAGCGACGGTACACCCTCTGACTACCTTACGGATGTCACCAGCAAACGTCGCTCCCTTATCACCGAAGTCAGCTACATACACAGCTTCAGCGATAAGACCGACCTTGCCGCCGGCGTTCAGAACACCCTCTCTCACAGTGAGAACAAGTATGTCACGACAGACTATAAACCGCTGCTGACAGAGAATAACAACTATGCCTATGTACGGTTAGGACAACAGATTGGGCGGCTGTACTTCTCGGTATCGACCGGGCTTAAAATGTACTGGATAAAGAACGCCGACAACAAACGCACATTTGTCCGCAACCTCACCAACGCCCAGATAAACTGGAATATCTCACAGCAGTGGAGCATCGCCGGTTCTTTCCAGTATGTACCGAGTATCCCGTCCTTATCAACCCTCACTGACTATGCCCAGCAGATGACCCCGTACCTGATTTCAAACGGTAACCCTGACCTGAAGGCCTCTCAGAGATTCTCATATCAGCTTATGCCGACATTTCAGTACAAAAAATTCAGTGCCTCCCTGTTCCTTGGCTACAATACGACACAGAATTTTGTGATGAACGACATTACATACATGGGCCAACACCTGTTCCTTTCAAGGACTGTCAATGCCAGGAAGGCATGGGACACCAGCGCTGACCTGGTGATGAGACTGAGTGAGATCTATGGTTTCGGAGCCAATGTGAACCTCGGGGTGAGGCATTTTGAGACGATGGGAGACAAATGGTGTTATCACCTTACCGCCTTTGCGGCCAACATATATCTATGGTGGAACAAAGGACCCTTCACTGTCTCCTATTGGCGTAAGTTTCCTGGTAAATACCTAAGGGGCAGTTATGTAGGAACGGACGAAAACTCTGACGAACTCACTTTTGAATACCGACCGGACAAGCACTGGACAATAGGAGCGAGCTGGATGTACATGTTCCAGAAGGACGGCTGGCGTTATAAGGCGTGGGGATATTCGACTGTGAATCCATACGAGAGCGAACGCTATATAAAGAACAGCGCAAACATGGTGACTCTCAGCGTCAGCTACACGGCTGATTTCGGCTCCATCTTCCGTCCCGCGCGCCGCTCGCTCAACAACAAAGACAACGAATCCTCAATCCTGAAACTCTAACCCCTCTCCCGCCGAGACCCCGTTTTAAGACCCCGTTTCAAAAAAATGGCGGTCGCACGGGTCGCAGCCTTGAGGCGATTTTCGTTCTGCAGGCGAGGGAACATAGCGCGCTATGTGACTGAGCCAAAGGACGAAAAGCGGCCAAGGATGCGAGTCCGGTCGTAACTTCATTACCAGATAACTGAGCCTATATAATATCAATAAGTGTTAAAATTCTTACTAAAATTACTTTTGTCCGTCTCCGGCCGGTGCTTTTCGCCAAGCTTCATCGGTCGCGATGCCCGCATCGCTCCGTCTTCAGCTTGCGAAAATCCCTCGACCGGAGCCGCCCGTGCGACTGCCATTTTTTTGAAACGGGGTCTAAGAAGCGGGGTCTCACTCGTATGATGCCATCATGCGCTGAAGGCGCTCGCGAATCTCGGAGCGTATACGTGTAGGGGAGAGCACCGTCAGCTCCGGACCGAAAGAGGTCAGCTCCCGTATCAGCTCATAGTTCTCCTTACATTCCAGCTTGAAGAACGCGCCACCTTTCAGCTGAGGGTAACGTGCCCGCAGCCTCTCCTCACCCTCTCCTTTAAAGCGGGTCTGCGACCCGTGGATAGGTTTTGTCTCCACATAATCCTTGGAGTTGTCCGAGACCCAGAAGAGTATTTCCTCGGTGGCCTTGGTGTCGTCGTATGTCACACCGATGACATCATCATACCTTTCCATGAGGTCATCCGGCGCGGGGAGATAGGCTCCTCCCGAAATCTCATAGCCGTCGATTCGGTCGAGGGCAAAGGTCAGGATGCGCCCCGTGTCGTGGGCCGAGGCGATGAGATACCAGCGGTTGTTATACTCCTTGAGCAGATAAGGCGAGACCCTAACGCTGCGCCCTTCGCCGTCGTGAAACTTATGGTACTTCAGGTCAATCACCTGACGGTGTCTGATGACGGTGAAGAGTTCCGCTATGAGGCTCGAGTTGTTGAGGAGATTCTTCGATATGGAGATTATCGGTTCCTGCTCCTCCAGCTCCAGACGTCCTTTAAGGTCCCGTAGCCACTCGAAGTTATCCAGACCCTCGAAACTTCCGAGGGTCTGGAGCGCGGTCGAGAGCACCGTCTTCTCGTCATCGGTTAGCTTGGGCCTGAAAATCGAAAAGGTAGGGTCCGCATATCTCACACAGCGCTTCTTATACGGACGGTCATTCCTGTCGGCAGCCTCGACCCAGTATTCCTCTATCTCGACATCGAAGGGACTGTCGAATTCGAGATAGTTGAGGTCCTTTTCCACACAACGCTTCGAGACCGCGGACTGTCCGTATTCGGGCAGCCGTTCGGCCAGTTCATCGGTTATGTCCTGGATTGAATATGCGCGGTGCCTGTTCGACAGCATCTTGTCGATCAAGGCATAGCGCGTCATTGCGTTCTTTGTTGCCGGCATGGTGTTGCTTTTATTGCGGACCAGCGTCCGTCTCTCTGCTGCGTCGCGAGGACTGTGAGCTTTTCTCCCTCCGAGACGCCGCTCAGCAGCGCCTCGCTCACATAAACCCCGTCAATGATGGCAAACCGCCGACCGTTGCGGTCAGTGCGCAGCCGCGCCTCACCGCTCACCGTCTTGAGCCACGGCTCCGAGATCTCTCCGACGTGGGGGCTTATCCATACGATTCTTTTATCCTGTACCTTCACGTCGAAGACCGAACCGTTCGGCTGACGCGCAGACAGCCCGAAGGTGGCCGGCCTGCGCAACCTCAGCATGCCGGAGCCCGTGCGCAGCGACCACGTGACAACCGTGCGTCCTGGACGGTGGTGGTCGTTATCCTGAAACTCCGAGACCTTCACCGCCACGACTGTCGGCAACGAGCTGTAGATGAACTCATCGGCCTTGACCGCGTACTCCCTATACACCTCCCTGTTGTCCCGGGCAGCTTCTACCCCCGATAGGGTGTTGTATGCCTCCCAGAAAGCCGGTTTCAGATTCCATCCCTGGTTCTGATAGGTCTCACGGACCTTATCGAACTCGAACCTTGCGTTTGCGTTCAATCCTTTCTCGCGTAACAAAGTGGCCAGTTTCTGCCTTATCTTACCCAAGAACTCATCATTGCGGCAGCCACTCAGCGCCTTGCACAACAGGCCTATCTTGAGGTCTCTGTCCTGGACCATATCCGCGCACTGTTCCCAGAGATACTGCTTGGACGGGAAACGCAGGATAAGGCTCTTGAAGAAGTTCAAAGCCTCCTCCACCCTGTCTTGAGACAGAAGCACGATAGCCTTGTAGTAAGGCATGTTCTGGTTGTTGGGGAACTTCTCAAGCGCGAGGTCCACCAGCCTGTTGAATTCCTCAGAGGCGCGGACGCGGTCAGTCTTGAGTTCTTTGGCATAAACGCCTATCAGCTTCTCAACGGTAGAGGTGACAGTCTGGCCAGCTTCAGTCGTGAACTGTTCCCAATCCTCATCGCGAAGGTTTTCCAGCCCCCACAGACGCACAAAGTCCCTGACACGGAACTGGAGCGGCGAGGCCTTCTCGAGGGTTATCGCCTCGCTGAGGATGAGCGAGTGGAGAAGGTCGGGGCGGGGAAGGTTTAGCTGCAGATACTGGTGAAGGAGCACCCTGCGGTTGGCCGCGTCGCCCGGTGCGGTCTGCCTGAGGGCATAGTATGTCAGCCAGCCGAAATCCGGAAAGAGTTGCGGGTCGAGCTCCCCGGCGCGATACCACTGCGCCGCCTGGTGAAACAGGGCGAGGGCGTTCCCGCCCTTCTTAGCCTGCTCCACAGCCTCCTTCAGCCCTTGAGAATGGGGAAGACTCAGCCGCTGGGCCGAGGCGAGGGCTTTCTTCATGAACTCATCGTCTGAGCCAAAGTCGTTGAAGAGGGCAGTCATCCGCTCCAGCGTAGCGGCCGCCTCGTCAGACAGGCGTCCGTCAGCGGTCTGTTGTCTGAAGAGGTCGCGCAGACACCAGAACAGGGTCGGAGCGGAATATCGGTCTGCGCACCGCCCAAACGCCTCCTCGGCCAAGGCCAGCGCCTCCTGCAGCTGTCCCG
>CAZUAK010000064.1:0-11269 GCA_964618395.1 uncultured Sangeribacter sp. | reverse complement strand
GATGATGATTTTGGGAAAGCGGGAGAGTAGGTAATCGCCACCTTAAAGCAGAAAAACGCTGGTCGAATCGATTCGACCAGCGTTTTTCTGTATTGTAGGGTCGCGGCCTATCAGAACAGCCGCTATGCTTGTCTATGTCGGGGGAATTTTGTAATTTTGGGGTATGGTGCCTTTGATTTCTGTTGTTACCGTTACTTTTAATGCTCAGGAAACTGTCGGACGGACGATGCTGTCGCTGCGCGAACAGTCGTTCCGCAATTTTGAGCATATTGTCGTCGATGGCCTTTCTTCTGACAAAACCCTCGAGGTAGTGCGCAATTTGGGCGATGACCGCCTCCGTATTCTTAGCGAGAAGGATAGCGGTCTCTATGACGCTATGAACAAGGGACTCCGTATGGCACGGGGCAAATATGTGCTGTTCCTAAATGCCGGCGACTGCTTCTCGTCTCCCGAGGAGCTGACGGAATACGCACGTGCTGCCTCTGAAGACTGCGATGTCATCTATGCCGACACCCAGCTCGTAAACGGAGAGGGGAAGGTTTTGGGTCCGCGCCACCTGAGCGTACCGTCAAGCCTGACTTATAAGTCTTTTCTGAACGGTATGCTCGTGTGTCATCAAGCCTTTATGGTCCGGCGTGAATTGGCACCTGAGTATGATCTGAGATACCGCTTCTCGTCAGATTATGACTGGTGTATCCGTTGCCTCAAAAAAACCGTGCCCGAACGGTGCCGCAACCTTGAAAGGGTAGCCGTCAACTACCTCACCGACGGAATGACCGATAAGAACAAGTTCAAATCGCTGCGCGAGCGCTTCGACGTGATGAAAGACCACTACGGGTTGACAAGGGCCGTGGGCGCTCACCTATCCTTTATTCCGAGGGCCGTAAAACGGCATCTCGGAAAAAGCCGTCAGTAAACAGGAAGATACTTATGAATCAGGAACCAAAAGTGACACATGAAGCTATCGATGTCACGATAGGCAACATTATAGAGTCGATCAACTGCTCGTCATATCGCAACGACATGGCCGTCATCGATGTAAAAGGCCCCTTCCGGTCCACGCGGATGCCCATCAGGATCGACGCTGTCTTTGTCTATCTTTGCATCAAAGGAAGCGCCCACCTCACCATATCGCTTCAGGATTATGAAATGGGGCACAACACCCTGTGCACCTTGCTGCCAAAGGACTTTCTGAGCCGCTTTGACGCCACTGACGATTTTGAGGGAAGGATACTCGTCTTCAGCACCCAGGTGCTCGAGCTGCTGCTCCCCAAGCTGACGGAGCTGCTTCCGGTCATGATGAATCATCCTTTGACGTCGGTGATAAACCTGAAGGACGAAGAGACCGCGGAGCTGCTTGAGTTTTTCACCATCCTGCAGAAAAAGATAGGAAGGGAGGAGACCCCCTTCAAAGACAAGAAGCTGCTGTGTCTGCTCCAGTCTGTCATGTTTGAGATGATAGAACTCAACCACAAGGGCCTGGGCGGAACCGCGCTGAAGAAATCGCGGAAAGAGGAAATAATGGCGAACTTCATCATCTCCGTGAGCGAGAACTTCAGGAAGCACAGGGAGGTGGGATTCTATGCCGACGAACTATGTATCACCCCGAAACACCTCTCGTCGGTGGTCAAGCAGATTAGCGGTCGCACCGCCGGCGAGTGGATAGGGCAATATGTCATCATGGAGGCGAAAGTGCTTTTGCGCACAACCGACATGACCATCCAGGAGATAACGACGACGCTGAACTTCGCCAACCAATCCTTTTTCGGGAAGTATTTCAAGCACATAACGGGCATGTCGCCGACGACTTACAGAAAAGGTGACAGCTGAACGAATTTAGACGGTGTCCAAATTATCGCCGGAGGTGATGATTTTGTTGGTTGATTCGGAATTTCCCCTTAATTTTGCACTCAAAGAAAACAAACATCAACACCGTCCGGCCTCGGACTGCTGAGGAAACTCTGCGGTCAGCCGGATATAAAAAAAGTAAATTATTATGGCATACGTTATTGGCGATAACTGCATCGCATGTGGAACTTGTCAGCCTGTTTGCCCCGTAGAGGCAATCAGCGAAGGTGAAATCTATCACATTGATCCGGATACCTGCATCGATTGCGGTAGCTGCGCACAGGTTTGTCCTTCTGACGCAATCACTCCGGGCGAGTAATTCACGTCACGTTGGCTGACCGACAGTTCGGCATCCCCGACGCGGGGAACTGAAAGACGACTGTCAAGACCAAAACAGGATTCCATCCCGTCTCCGGGGTGGAATCTTTGATTATGTGCCAACTGCTATGAATGTCAGGTTATATACATTGGGTTACATACATTAGGTTATATACATTACATTAATGTAGGTTAAGACCTTTGAATATGTTGGATAATCTTTGTTTTATTTTGGCATAATCACTAACTTTGCGTTCACGACAGAGTGTCGCGGTCCGGCCACAAGGAAAGAACGATAGCCGGCCGGCAAGGATATTAAACCAATACAGCTATGAGCCTCAAGCATTTACCCGTCAAAATAATCAACAAGAGTCATCATCCGCTTCCCGCCTACGAGACACCGGGAGCGGCCGGAATGGATGTCCGCGCCTATCTGCCGATGGGTCCCGTGACACTCGGCCCGGGCCAGCGCGCCCTGATTCCCACCGGCCTGTACATGCAGCTGCCGGAGGGCTACGAATGCCAGATACGCCCCCGCTCCGGCCTCGCCCTGAACTCCGGCATCACCATCGCCAACTCTCCCGGCACCGTCGACGCCGACTATCGCGGCGAGATAGGCATCATTCTGCTCAACACAAGCAACGAAACCTTCACGGTCAACGACGGCGAGCGTATCTGTCAGATGGTCATCACGCAGTACACTCCGGTCAAATGGGAAGAGACCGACCGCCTTGACCGCACGGTGCGCGAGAACGGCTCTTTCGGCCACAGCGGAGTCAACTGATGAGCAGGCTGAGAATCCCCGCTTCAGCGGCCCTGCTCACCCTCGCGGCTACCTTATGGCTCGCCGTGACGGCGGCCACCGCCATGACCCCCGGCCAGCGGCATGCCAAAGCCAGATACTACTATCTTGAAGGGGCCGAAGCTGCCGCCCAAGACCGTTTTGTCGACGCCTTCATCCTCATGGAGAAGGCCCACAGGACCGAACCCGGATATGCCGAGGCCGCATACGGCTACGGCACCTTCCTCATGACCCTCTCACAGGCCGACACCACCGAGAACGGCCGCAAGAAATGGGAGGAGGGGGCGTTGTTGCGCCGCCCCCTTATCGATGCCTATCCCCAGGACCAGTCACAGGTCACGATGTATGCCCAGCAGCTTGTGACCGACAAGGCGAGGACAATAAACGGCCAGCCCGCAGCCGTCGAGGCCGTCAGGGTACTCGAAAGACTCGACAGCCTCGGCACCGGGACGTCAGGCACACACCTGCTCCAGCTCTCTAACATATACTCCATGATGGAGATGCCCGACAGCGTCTTGGGGGCCCTGACCCGATACGAGCGTCGCGAAGGCTCCTCGCCCGAGCTGCTCGAAAAAAAAGTGGCGCTCCTCTTCGCCAGCGGCGCCGTTGACCGCGCCATCACTGAGATAGAAGGCTACAGGGCCGAGCATCCGCGCGATGTGAACCCCCTCATCCTTCTCTCCATGATGAAATATACGCAGGAGGACCCAGACTCGTCGATGTACTATCTTCAGGAGGCCGAGAAACTCAGCCCAGAAGACTTCGAAGTCAAGGCCCGCATAAGCATGCTCGCCCTCGAGAGGGGCGACACCGCCGTATACTCAGCCAAGGTGCTCGAAGCCCTCACGCTCCCCGAAGGTGAATTTGAGGAGAAGATGGACCTCATGCGCCACTATCTCGACCTCATAGACTTCAAGGAGGGAAGCGACGATACCCGGAGGCTTCGCGAGACCTTCGCCCTGCTTCACGGCCAGTTCCCGCAGGATGCCGAGCTTTATCTGCTCGAAGGCATCACCGAGCTGAATCTGGAAAACAAGGAGAAAGGCGAGGAGCTGATAAAGCGCTCCATAGCGCTCAATCCCGAAAGCGTCTCCTCACGCGTAGCCTTGGTGCAGACCTACCTTAGGGATGACAAGAAGAAAGAGGCGCTCGAAGAGCTTAGGAAGTTATGGGACGAACTCGGTCCGGTCCCCTCGCTGAGGAGTCTGGCGGTGGCGCTCGCCATAGAAGAAAAAGACTATGACGTCGCCCTTGACTTCCTCAAAAGGGCGGCGCGCGAAATAAATCCACAGATAGATCTCGAGAAGACCTTCGCGCTCGAAGAGGAGATAATGGCCTCGCTCACATACGATAAGTATATAGACTTAGGTTATATCTTTCAGGAGGCAGGAGACGTCTATCAGAAGATGGGGAGCCTGGAAGATATGGAGCGTAGTTTTGAGAACGCACTGATGTTGTTGCCGAACAACGCGCTGATACTGAACAACTATGCCTACTATCTCGCCCTGGCCGGACGCTCTCTTGAAAAGGCCGACACCATGTCGCAGCGTGCTGTCACGCTCGACCCCGGAAACCCCACGTACACCGACACCAGGGCCTGGGTGCTCTACAGACTCGGCCGTCTCGACGAGGCCAAAGCCGAGATAGAAGGGACCATAGGGCTGTATGAGAAAATGAAAGGCGAGGGCACCGATGACGAGGCGGCCGAAGCGGTAGAATCCGGGATGGTCGAGACACTGTGTCACTATGCCGAAATCCTCGATGCCCTCGGTCACAAGGACGAGGCGCGCGAGCAATGGGAACGCGTCCGGAAGGTTGACCCGGACAACGAGGAGGCCGCCAAGGCCCTCTCACGATAGAATCACAAAACAATAAGATGAAGATAAAGAAAAGTTTCATAGCCCTCGGGATGATGCTCGCCGGGGTCGCACTCTCAGCCGGAGCACAGACTGCCGAGACCGTCGGCGTTGAAGAAGTATATGTCGAGGAAAGCGTCGACACCGTCCCGGTATACAGTATCTCAGGTGCGGAGAAAAAACTGGTGGCCGAGCGCATCGCCTCCTGGAACAAATCATGGAAGAGCGTCGAGCTGAACGGCAAGATAATACTCGACGGACTGCCCGTCAAGCCGAGCGTCAAGATATACATGGAGAGCGGGAAGAAGATACTGCTCTCTGTCCGCGTGCCCTTCATAGGCGAGGCGGCCCGCATAGAGATAACCCCCGAGGCGGTCATCGGTATCAACAAGATAAAGAAGACATACTATAAGTCAGACCCGAAATCGATATTGGAGGCCGACCCGACAATCGTCTCCGAGCTTCAGGCCATCTTCCTCGGACGCGTCGCGCTTCCCGGCGGGGGCGAGTTCCGTAGTTCTGACAGTGACAAGGTGGAGATAATACCCTCTGAGGCCGATACGTTCATGGTCGTACCCACAGGCAAGATAGCCGACGGGGCGGTCAACTTCGGATATGCCGTCTCGCTGAATGGTCGTTTGCAAGAACTCATAGGCATGTACTCCGCCTTTGACGGCTATCTGGAACTCGGCTACAGCTACTCCGGAGAAAAGGTGCAGATAAAAGGCGGTCTCGTCGGCGGAAAGAAAGACTTCGGCGCGACCCTTCAGTTCGATGAACCCAACTGGGACTCGAAAGGCTTCTCATCGATGAAGATACCCTCGGACTACCGTCAGGTAGGCTTCAGGGAGGTCCTGAAGCTCAGCTGATTTAGGGCCGGGGGGGATGCGGATAGAATCAAATTTCACACGAGAGACGAATCAATGTTTTCCAAAATACGCTTACGTTTTTTCCGGTCGTTGCTGACGGCTGTCCTCCTCTGCATGAGCGTCCTGACAGAGAGCGTCGCGGCGCCGGTGCCCGAGCCGCAGGCCACGAGTGCGTCGAAGAAGAAACGCTCCGCCTCCGGAGGCACTTCCAAGTCTAACCGCGGCGGAGCAACATCGTCAAAAGCCAAGAAAGGAACCGGCGCGAAAGGCACCAACAATGCCAAAGGGTCTAAAAACGCGGCCAAGGGAAAAGGCTCCGGAACGCAGGCTAAAGGCAAGGGGAACTCCAAAGGAGCCAAAGGAAAGGGCACCTCGGCCAATAAGAAGGGTAGCTCAAAGCCCGAGACCTCGGCCGACGTGAAGAAGCGTCAGGAAGAGACCCGACGCGAGATTCAGCGCACGCAGGAGGAGCTGAAGCGTAACGAGGCCGAGATGAAGAAGAGTCTCGGAGATTTGGGGCGCATAAACGCCGACCTGGAGAAGACTCGTGGCGAGGTCACCACGCTGCAGACAGCCGTCGGAAAACTCGACAATCAGATAACCACCCTGAGCGGTCAGATTGCCGACAACGAAAAGAAGCTCGAGCAGCTCCGCGCCGAATATCTCAAGGCCGTCAAGAAGATGCGCACGGCCCGCGGACACTCGTCGACGCTCGCCTTCATCTTCTCGTCAGACAACTTCAACCAGGCCATGAGGAGGATGCGCTATCTGCGCCAGTTCTCCGCCTGGAAAGACAAGCAGAGCGCGGAGATAAACAAGAAGGTGGCGTTGCTGACCGAGCAGAAGAAGAAACTTGGGATAGCCAAACAGCAGAAGGACTTCGCTCTCAAGCAGCAGAAAGTGGCCGAGGCCGAACTGGCCAAGAAAGGCCGAGAGCAGGATGCCGTGGTGGCTGACCTGAAGCGCAACGGCGACCTGCTGAGCGTGCACCTCTCTAAGAAACAACAGGAGGCCAATGCGTTGAAGAACCGGATTGCGGCGCTGATTGCCGAAGAGGAGCGCAAGGCGGCAGCCGAGCGCGAGGCGGCGCGCAAGCGTGAGGAGGAACGCCGTGAGGCTGAAAGACTCGCCGCCGTGAGGGCCGCCGAGGAGAGGGAGGCGGCCGAGAGGGAGGCGGCCGAAAAGGCTCGTGAGCAGGAACTTGCGCAGGCCAACGCGAAAAGCGAAGAGAAGACGGCTCAGGCTCCCAAGTCTGAACCTAAGAAAGAGGTGAAGCCCGAGTCGAAGAAAGAGACCAAAAAGGCTGAAACCAAGAAAAGCGAGTCCAAGAAGGAGAGCGGAAAGAACTATGCCGATGCGCGTAAGCGCAAACCCCGCGGTCAGGCTGATGCGGGTGAGCCCAAGCCGAGTTCCGGCGCGGCAAAGGGGACTGCCCCGGCAAAGACTACCGTCGAAGCACCGCTCAAGGCCGTCGACGGCGGATTCGCCGCAATGAAGGGGTCGCTTCCGAGACCCGTGGATGGACTCTGGCGAGTGACCTCGCGCTTCGGACGGCAGGAACTGCCGGACCTCCCGGGCGTGGTCTATGACAATCCCGGAATCAACGTTGAGGTCAGCATCGGCGCCGCCGTCAAGGCTATATACTCCGGCAAGGTCAGCGGTGTCTACATGGTGCCGGGCTATCAGACGGTCATAATTGTCAACCACGGCAACTACTATACCGCCTACGGCAACCTCAAGGGTCCGTCGGTCAAGGTCGGCGACTCCGTCAAGGCCGGACAAAAGCTCGGCAGTGCAGCCGAGAACCAGGACGATCCCGGTCACGGAGAACTTCACTTCGAGGTCTACCGCAACCGCGAGAAGCTCAACCCCCTGAACTGGATCAGATAAGACACGTACCGACTCTCGTTCGCCCGAACCCAAGCGGCCCCACCCAGAACGACGGAACGTGGGACATTGATGCTTTATCGAATCCAGCCCGATAAAATGTAGGTGGATTCTACCGGATTTGAGGGCCGAGGTGGTGTTATTCGTAGGAGTCTTCGTCGAGTACCTTGGTGCCGAGGGGCGATAGAAGGTCGGTGAGCTCGTAGGGCCGGAAGTCGACGCGTATTTCTCCGGCTGAGTACGGGGCGATCTCGTACAGGCCGTAGACAAACGTCATGCCTGTGGTCGTCACGCAGAAGTTGTCCGGTATACGGATTGTGTCTGTTTTGCTGACGTCACTGTTGTCCTCAAGCTTCTCCTTGATGAGCTTGGTGAGCTCTTTTTCATATCCCTTCTTGAACATATCCTTCACGCTCAGAATCTTACGGTCCGATAGCGAGTAGTTGACGTAGGTCGTGGCATACAGACCGTGGGCCGAACCGGCAACGTAGGACTCGTCATAATTCTCCCAGACGGCAACTGCCGGTGTGATGAGGAAAATGGATAGCGAGTTTGAATTGTAAGACACCGACGCATCTTTCAGTGAGTCGGGGAGGTTGCGGTAGGGTAGAATCCGGTTAGTCGAATCGACGACCGGCACCGCGTCGCCGGCATTGAAGGTGATGTTGGCCAGCGTCATCAACGAATCCCTCAGGGTCGGAACCGAGACTCCCCCTATCATCACGGGGAGCACGCCGCGACCCTGCATCTTCCAGTATTGCGAACCCGGAAGGTTGGCCGAATCCGCCTTATGGTCATAGACGAGGGTGTCATACTGATATGTCGCGAGTTGGAGCTTCGTAGAGCCGGCTCCGGTATTGTTACAGGCAGCTACGACCGCGCCCAGCGCGGCCACGATAGCCAATGGAATAATCTTTTTCATAATCGTACATATAACGTCCCGGGAGGGGGTTATGTTTGCGTCAAATAAGGACCGGATAATATGCGGAGTTCGGTGAAACGCTCACCATCTGCCCGACGCGCCGCCTCCCCCTGACGAACCGCCGCCGAATCCGCCGAAACCACCAGACCCTCCGAAACCTCCGAAACCGCCGCGTCCGGCGCGCCGCGCCGCCCCGAGCGCCGCCGCCCCGAGGGCCGCCTGACTCGCGTGGCGGTTGATTCGGTACCATTTTCGGTTTTCATGGCCGCAGTGCTCGCAGCGGTATACCTCCTCGCCCTCCCCGTCATGGAAGGTCGAGGCCGCACGCAACGTCCTGTGGCCGACACTGTGCATCGCCTTAGTCCCGCAGCGGTCGCATACAGTATATTTCGAGAAAGGGTTGTCAGAAGAATCCACCGTCGCCAGACCGCAGTTGTCACACTTCCATACCTCGTGTCGGCGGCTTTTCAGCCTCTGCTCGGTCTGCTGTGCCGGTGTCAGATACTGGTTTTCCTCGCTGCCGCTCAGCAGCCGCCGCTTCTTGTTTCCGCAATTGGGACACGGGTCGGAGCTCCGGCGCGCGTGGCGGTACATCAGCAGACCGATGAGCAGCCAGACGATGCCCGCACCGACACTCAGGACGGTCAGCGCCACGAGCAGCCAGTTCATGCTCTTGTACGAAGCGATTTTCTGTGCCCGGGGCTTCTTGCGGGCCGAGAGCCAGAACCCGATGAGGGCGACGGCGCCGCAGAAAAAGATGATTGTCTCCAGGATGGAGAACACGTTCTTGATGTCTTCAAGGTCTTTGGCAGAGAGCACCTCGGTGTTTTGGCCGTAGCCCGTCTGGGCCGACTTCAGTTCCTCGGCATATTCCGGGTCGGTGAGGATTCGGGAGATTTCGGCCGTTGCTCCGCGCACGGCGCCGTCCAGGTCTCCCTCGCGCATCGCCGGGATTATCTCATGGCGCATGATGCGGTCGGCGACCGCGTCGGGAATTACACCTTCCGTACCGTATCCTGTCTGGATACGGGCCTGACGCGAGCCCGGAGAGATGATGAGCAGCACGCCGTTGTCCTTGTCGGCCTTGCCGACTCCCCACCGGTCGTAGAGGCGGTTGGCGAACTCCTCGACCTGCATGTCCCCCATATCGGGAACAATGGCCACGCCCACCTCGGCCGTGGTTTGGGCCCTGACCTGAGAGAGCATGGCGTTTACCTCGGAGCGGGTCGACGGACTCAGCATGTTTTCCGGGTCGGCGATATACTGCCCCGCCATGAGGTTCGGCTCCTCCATCTCATCGGGAGTATAGGACCGTGCCGCCGCGTCGGCAAAACCGAGCAGGGCCACCGTGAGGAATATAAAGAAGTATCTCAGAGTTATCTTTTTCATAATGGGAGGTGAGGGTTCAGACGGCCGGCAGGGAGTGACCGTTGAGCTTGCGGAAGAGGTTGAGGGCGTAGACGTCGGTCATGCCCGAGACATGGTCGAGCACGGACTGGAGCCGCTCGTAGAGTGTCGGGGCTGAGGTCTCGTATTGCTGGGGCATCTGTCCCAACAGGAGGCGCGAGTAGTTTTTCTCAGGGTTGAGCACCGCGTCGGTTAGCTGCTCGAGGATGTATGTCAGGATACGGTTGCCGGCAATCTCGATGTCGGCGACTTCCGGTGCGAAGTATATGTTGGCGTAGGCCGCGTCGGAACACTCCCGGTAACCCCGACTCAGCGGGTCGGGGAGGTTGGAGATTAGCGTGTCCTGATATTTACCGTCGAGAATCAGCTGTTCGTTTTCGGCAAACTCTCGTGCGCAGGCGGTGACGAGTGCGCCGATGATGTTGGACCGCATATATCCTATCTGCTCGTTGGGGTCTGCCAGACGGTCTATGTGCCGCATCATCCGGTTCTGGTCCTGCGGACCGAAGAAGCCGAAGAAGAGCTCCTTCACGTCTCCGGTAGAGACTATCTTGAGCTTGTGGGCATCCTCCATGTCCATGATTTGGTAGCAGATGTCGTCGGCCGCCTCCATTAGGTAGACCAGCGGGTGACGGGCGAAGCGTCCGTCTCCGTCTATTTCTGGTATGCCCAACTCTTTGGCGACCTTGAGGAAGGTCTGTTCCTCAGAGGCGAAAAACCCGAATTTTGGCTTCGCACCGGCTTTCATGGATGAGTATGGGTACTTTACGGTCGCGGCCAGTGTGGAGTATGTCATGGCGAAACCGCCGTCGCGGCGTCCGGCGAACTTGTGGGTCAGCAGCCGGAAGGAGTTGGCGTTTCCGTCGAAGTGAATGAAGTCGTTCCACTGCTGGTCGGAGAGCTGCTCGCGCAGCGGCAGTCCGGGGCCTTCGCTGAAGAATGTGGCGATTGTCTTCTCGCCCGAGTGGCCGAAGGGAGGGTTTCCGAGGTCGTGGCAGAGGCATGCGGCGGCGACTATGTCACCGATGTTGCGCAGTTTCGAGCGAACCTCGCGAGCCTCGTACCGGTCATAGAGAATGTCGGTCACCTCATTGGCCATGGAGCGTCCGACGGACGACACCTCAAGGCTATGTGTCAGGCGGTTGTGCACGAAGATGCTGCCCGGCAGGGGGAAGACCTGGGTCTTGTTCTGCAGGCGTCTGAAAGGCGAGGAGAAAATCATGCGGTCATAATCGCGTTGAAAGTCGCTACGCGAGTGGCGGCGCGGGTCATGGAACTCCTCCAGCCCCAGTCTCTTATCCGATATAAGCTGTTCCCAATTCATCAAACAAACGGTTTCTCCCACAAAATTACTGAAAAT
>CAZUAK010000063.1:0-11315 GCA_964618395.1 uncultured Sangeribacter sp. | reverse complement strand
TGGAGATATCATAGAATTTGTCGCATATCGGCGCACAGGTAGCACCCTCGGCCCATGCGAAACATAGGGTACAGAGACCCATTTCTTTCGCCTTTGTCACCAGGGGTTCCTGAAGGTATGACGCACCGATAATCGCGAGTTTCTTCATACAGAAGGCTGCTTACCTACCCTTATACATCTCATCGTAATATCTCTCGTAGTCACCTGAGGTGATGTTATCCATCCATTCCTCATTTTCGAGATACCACTTGACGGTCTTTTCTATTCCTTCTTCAAACTGTAGGGACGGCTCCCATCCAAGTTCTTTCTGAAGTTTTGTTGAGTCAATGGCGTAGCGCGCATCGTGACCGGGCCGGTCGGTAATATAAGTGATGAGGTTCATATCCTCACCTTCGCTTCGGCCGAGAAGCCGGTCTACTGTATTTACAATCGTACGGACGATGTCTATATTCTTCCATTCGTTGAACCCCCCGATATTGTACGTATCGGATACGGAACCTTTGTGGAATATCAGGTCAATGGCTCGGGCATGATCTTCAACATACAACCAGTCACGCACGTTCTCACCTTTACCATAGACTGGCAACGGTTTGCGGTGACGGATATTGTTGATGAACAGCGGTATCAGCTTCTCCGGAAACTGATAAGGACCATAGTTGTTCGAGCAATTCGTCACAATAGTCGGCAGACCGTACGTGTCATGAAAGGCACGGACAAAGTGATCTGAACTTGCTTTGCTTGCTGAGTACGGACTGTGAGGGTTGTACTTCGTCGTTTCGTAGAAGAAATTATGTCCGTAAGCTTTATGATGATTGCTCGATGAAGCCGTAGTCTTGAAAGGAGGCTCAATACCCTCCGGCTCTGTCAGCTCCAAGGCTCCATAAACTTCATCGGTCGAGATATGATAGAACCGTTTCCCTTCATATTTTTCGGGTAGGGATTCCCAATATAATTTAGCCGCCTGGAGAAGGCTCAAAGTGCCCATGACATTTGTCCTCGCGAATGTAAAGGGATCTTTTATCGACCGGTCCACATGACTTTCGGCGGCAAGGTGTATGATGCCGTCAACTTTCTCTTCCTGCATCAATTTGTAGACTGCATCGAAATCGCATATATCCATCCGGACAAACTTGTAGTTGGGCTTGTCTTCCACATCTTTCAGGTTTGCGAGATTGCCGGCATAGGTAAGTTTGTCAAGGTTTATAATTTTGTATTCCGGATACTTATTTACAAACAGACGAACCACATGCGAGCCGATGAATCCGGCCCCACCCGTAATGACAATGTTCTTCATAGCGGAAAGATATCTTTAAGCCTGCGGTTCCTCTTCGATGACTTTGAGGAGGTATTGGCCGTATTGGTTCTTTAGCATGGGCTGGGCGAGCTCTCGGATGCGCTCTTTGGTGATCCAGCCGCGGGTGTAGGCTATCTCTTCGAGACAGGCTATCTTGAGGCCCTGACGCTTTTCTACGACCTCGATGTAGGTGGAGGCTTCGGAGAGGGAGTCGTGGGTGCCGGTGTCGAGCCAGGCGAAGCCGCGCCCGAGCTTGGCGACCTTCAGCTGACGGTCTTTGAGAAAGGCTTGGTTGACGGTCGTTATTTCGTATTCTCCCCTTGCTGAGGGCTTTATCTCGGAGGCTACGCGGACAACCTTGTTGGGATAGAAGTAGAGGCCGACGACGGCGTAGTTGCTTTTCGGGTTTTTCGGCTTTTCTTCTATCGATAGGCAATTTCCCTGCTCGTCAAATTCAGCTACGCCGTACCGTTCGGGGTCGTTGACCCAGTAACCGAAGACGGTAGCCATCCCCTGTTCAGCGTCTTTGACGGCTTTTTTGAGAAGGGGGGTGAAGCCGTTGCCGGAGAAGATGTTGTCTCCCAGGACGAGACAGGCGGTGTCGTCACCGATGAAGTCTTTGCCGATGGTGAAGGCCTGGGCGAGTCCGTCGGGCGAGGGCTGCTCGGCGTACTCGAAGTGGACGCCGTAGTCGGAGCCGTCGCCGAGGAGACGCTTGAATCCGGGTAGGTCGTGAGGGGTGGAGATGATGAGTATTTCCCGAATCCCGGCCAGCATGAGGACCGAGATGGGATAGTATATCATCGGCTTGTCGAAGATGGGCATCAGCTGTTTGCTGATGCCTTTCGTGATGGGATAGAGCCGTGTGCCGGAGCCACCGGCAAGTACGATGCCTTTCATAAAGTCAAAAGGAGCGAGGATATGTGGAGAGGTGGTAAGTAACTGCCCTGTCCGTTCGGGACAGTTTTTCGGGACAGTCTTATTTGCGAATGTCGGGCACCCGCGGGAGTTGAGCCACTATTTCCGCTGTGTGGTCTTGGAGACTTTTGCTGATTTACGCGTGGATTCTTGAACAGGTGTGGACGACAGACGTGCGATGAGCGGCTTCAGGTCGGTTTGGATGGTCTGGTAGTTGTCGGTCATCACGTCCAGAAGTGTCTCGGCGGTTTCTCGAGCTTCTTTACAGATAGGTTTTATTCGTCTGTACGGGAGATAGAATGTCAACCCCATCCCAAAGACCAGAATGATGAGAATTACAGAAAAGGCAAAACCAAATCCAGTCGCTGTTCCTTCAAGAAAATTTTTATTGGGAAGAAAGAGGCTTACGAGCCATGAATACAAAAGAGCACAGAGGAGAATGGTCACAAAGTGTGCAAGCAGGGAGGCATACGATGAGCGTGGCTGTTCTTTGGCTCGCTTTATCCTGTCATAGCCGATCAGCGCGAAGGGCGCAACAGGCAGTAGAGCAACTATGAAAGTTTCAGTTCCTTCTGTTTGCGGGTAAATTTTGAAAATCAGTCCGGTGCATATGAGTAGGATCTCAACCATGACGGCAAAGATGCCTACTGTCAGTGCCCAGCCACTTATTATTCTGTTACGTGAACGACTTTCTGTACCGAAGGGTATGAATTCCAGTAAGGTCTCTTTTGCGGTCAGAGTCCGTTTTCGGAAACGATTCCACTTGAATATCCAGAACTCTACAGAAAATATCGTGAAGATTACGAGTGACGTGGAAAGAAAGTTTTTAGTCTCTGGGTTATATTCAACTATGATTTCGACTAAAAAGAGAAATATGATGTAGAGTATGAAATAAAAGGGCGCATGCGTGATTTCGTCTGCTTCGCGCACCACATCCATCTCCATCCTAAGGTTATCGTAAGTTTCCTTCTGGAAATTCGATTCTGTGTGGTTGGCTTTAAACGCGAGTCTGTCAAAGGTCAGTCTGTCTAATCCTTTAAGATCGCATCTGCGCTTTCTCAGATTTATAAGATCCGGACTGTTTTTTATTTTTATTACCAGTTCCTCAATTTCTTTTCTTACGTCAGTGATTCTATCACACGTAATTTCGGAATAATGAGCAAGGCGTTTATAGATAAAGTTGCTTTCATCAGAGAGGATCAGCAACACGAGTACGGTTGCGAGTACTCCCAGAAGAGCCTGGACAGTCCCTATGAAGAATATGGGTTCGGCACAGATCACTCGTTCAGAGGGAGATGGGGGTGGCCCCTTTACTTATTTCGCTATAGGTGGTGTCTATCTCTTCGTAATAATCGTCCGGCAGGTTGGTCGCAAAGAATCCGCTGTGTTTGACCGGATCATCTTCAAGGCGCATCATACGCTTTGTGGAATACATGTAGTGATCAAGTATCCTTGACTCCCGCACCCATGGCTTTCCGACTTTTATCGTCAGTGCGGGGGTGCCGAGTTTATACCAGAACAGGGAGTCGCAGAGCAGATCCTTCATCTCTGAGAACTTTGCGGGTTTTGCCAGTACAATATCGAGTTTGTTGTCTGGATTATTAAAAAATTCCTGGAGTCGGTCCTCGATTATACTGCGAAGGTGGTTTGCTACTTCAGCCCCTTTTTCAAGTGAGATATGATCATAAAAGCTACTGCGGAAGACGGACATTTCGCCACAGAACATACGAATGTGCCCTCCTTCTTCGAGAAAGAGGCGCGTTATCTCAGCATTGTGAAAACGTTCGTCATTGTTGATCGAGTCGTATTCTGAGCTGGAGAGCATTGCCTTGAGCTCTTCGTAATATGTGGTTGAAACCTGTGTTTCTTCCATAGTTCTTTTACAATTACCCGTTGGATGGACAAAGATAGTCAACTTTCGGGATAATAGCAAAAATATTTTTGTTAAAACCTTGGTTGGCTTTGTAGCTTTTTGATTCCTAACTTTTATAGTCTATCGGAGGGTTTTCAGTCGAGGGGCTGGAGGTCGAGGGGGTTGATGGTGACTCGGGCGCAGCCGAGGATGTCGAGCATTATGAGGAGGTCGGTCTCGGGGAGGGCCTCTTCGTCGGCGGGATTCTGCGGGGCGGTGGCGGCTTTGGGTTCAGGGGGGAGGCGGAGGACCTCGCCTTCGAGGCCGCGGAGGCGGCCGCGAATGACGCGGACGCGGGTGCCGACGCTCAGGGGACGGGTGATGAAGCCTACGGGGCGCTCGGCGTTGCCGAGCATGAAGCGGAGCTTGCGGAGCTGGGCGGGGGGTATGACGGCGGGGGGCGCGGGGGCGTCGCCTTGCTTGCGGCTGCGGTCGGTCAGGAAGCGGTTGATGCCGGGGACGCGGATGGCGCGGAGGCGTTCCTGCTCGGTGCAGTGGATGAAGATGGTGCTGGGGATGACTACGCGGTCTATCTTGGCCCGTTTGCCGTTTGCCCAGATGCGGTAGTCTGGCTGGGTGGCGACGTAGGTTTCGAAGCCTTGTTTACGGAGCCGTTCGGCGACGGCTTTTTCGGTGTTGTGGCTTACCAGGGCGACGTACCAGCGGGGTTCGGGCACACCTCCGGTGTCGCCAACGCCTTGGGGCTTTGTCGCTACGACTGATGTTAAGTTGCTGGTATTCACCTATATGAACCCTTGAGAGAAACGTCGCGTCCGGATGGACGCTGGTTTGTCGGTGCAAAGATAGGATATTTTGGTGATTTAGACAAAGTTTTAACTTGTTTTAAGATGGGAGAGCGCGGAGGGGGGCGCGGGGACAGACGCGAACGCGGGGAGGAGGGGACAGACGCGAACGCGGGGAGGAGGGGACAGACGCGAACGCGGGGCGCTTCGCTAACCCCGCACTCAACAGAGCAGGCACTGGGACAACAGAGGAGACCCGGGACAACAGAGGAGCGCGGGGCGGGGGCTGCAAAGGAGAGCGCCGCTCCTCGGTGCGGGACCGGGGAGCGGCACTGGTGGGGTTATGTGGCCACCGGCTCAAAGCCGGCGGTGCTGCCTGTGGGGCTTAGAGGAAGCTGAGGTTGTAGGCGGCGAACTCGAGGTCCTTCTTGGCGCGGTCGAGAAGGGTGTTGTCGAGGCGCACGGCCTGGCGGAGGTTGGTCATGACCATGTTCTCGTTGTTGGTGCGTGCTCCGAGGACGGCGGTCAGGTAGTAGGTCGTCGCGTCGGGGGTGGCGATGTTCGAGAGGATGGTGCGTGCTCCGGTGTAGTCCTTGTCGAGGATGCGGGCCAGGGCGGCGTTGTTGGTCTTGGAGTCGCCGAAGGCGTTGATGGCGTTGTTGACTTCGCCGGTGCTGAGGTAGTAGACTCCGAGTGCGTCGGCGGCTTCGGGGACGCCGGCGGCGGCGCCGAACTGCTCGTTGGCCTTGGCATATTCGCCGTCAAGCAACGAGAGAAGACCCTGGTTCATCTCGACCTCTTTCGAGGTGGGATCGAGGCGCGAGGCGACGTTGAAGTTGGCGCGGGCGGCGGCGTAGTCTCCGGTGACATACTGGGTCAGGCCGAGGTTGTTATACGCGCGGTAGTCGTTGGGGAAGAGCTCGGTGGCCTTCTTGTAGATCTGCTGTTTGCGGGTGTTGTCGTCGGTGAGGGTTGCGACGTAGAGCATCTCGTCGACGGTGAGCTTGGTGGGATCGGTGTTGAAGAGGTCGATGAGTTCCATGTCGCTCTTGCCGAGGACGTTGATGGTGGCGATGACCTTCGAGTAGCGGAGCTGGGGAAGGATCTGGTCAGCGAGTTCGTTGAAGACCGACGAGAGGTTGCGGATTTCGCGCTCGCGCTGCTCGGGGTCTTTATAGAGTGAGAGGACGCTGAGGATGAGGTCCTTGTCCTGGATGTTGCTCTTTTCAACGAGGGTCTTGAAACCTTCCCAGTCTTCGGGGGTGAAGGAGGAGGTGAGCTCGCCGAATTCGGTGATTTTGTCCTTCTTCAGCTGGCCTTCGACAAGGGCGGTGGTGTTCTGCTCGCGCTTCTCAGCGAGCTGGGTGTTGAACTCCAGCGAGCCTTCGGGCGAGGCGTATGAGTTGACCGTCACGCCGGCAATCTCCATGTTTGCGGCGCTGTTGGCTTCCTGGAGACGGCGGGAGAGGTCCTTATAGTCGGCCTTGTCGGTCTCGCTGGCGCGGATGTTGGCCTGGTTTACGAGGAAGCGGATGTCGGCGCTGTATTTCTCTTCGATGACTTTCTGGAACTTATCGGGGGCGATGGCGGGCTTGACGGTCGAGGCCGAGGCGAGTGTGGAGGTGGCCACGACGCCCTCGCCGACTTTCACGCGGGGAAGGACATACTGTTTGCCGTTCTGGTCTACGGCGAAGTCGAGATAGAGGTCGCTGTGGGCCATTTCGGGCTGATACTCGGCGTTGAAGGGTATGGTGACCACGCCACCCTTCTGATAGCTGACCACCTGGCCGTTCGCGCGGACGTCTTCACCCTGAAGAGTGACGGGGGCACCCTTGACCTCGCCTATGTCCGAGCCTTCGTTCCAGGCCAGCACGGGGGTGGCGGTGACCTTGGCGTTCTTGACCATGAACTTGGCGGGGAGGTTTCCGGTCACGGTGGCGGGAACGTTGTTTCCGACGGTTTCGAGGGGTGTGGGGGTTGTGGAGAAGTAGTCAGCCTTGAACTGAGCGAGCTTCTTTGAGCAGCCGCCGGCGAGCAGGAGCGCTCCGGCCAGGGCGGGATAGAAGAAATATTGTTTTTTCATTCCGGTTGTGGTTTTGGCGGTAAAGGTACTTATTTTTTTTGATATGGCAAAAAAGGAGAGGTTAGGTTTTGGGTAAGAGGGGGAGGGAGGTGAGTCCTCATTTCAATCGGACCACAATGGAGGCGCCCCTCTTTTCAATCGGACCGCCGCTGGGGCGGTTTGGGGGTTCGGGATTTTTTTGTTACTTTTGCGGTTCGGACAGTCGGTGCGATTGTCCGCACCATGTGTCACCGCCAAAGTTATGTGTCACCGCCATGAAAGATATAAGCGAACAGGATTTTGAACGTATCGAGAATCTGATTGAGAATGACGACCGCCAGGGGGCGGTCGAGATTCTGCGTGACCTCCACCCGGCCGACATCGCCGAGCTGTTCCAGGACCTGAACCTCAAGCAGGCGGAGTGGATCTTCAACCTTATCGACGATAAGGAGAAGAAGGCTGACGTGCTGATGGAGCTCGACGAGGAGGACCGCAAGAAGCTCCTGGAGAACATGAACCCCGAGGAGATCGGCCAGTTCATAGACCTTCTCGACACGGACGATGCCGTTGACCTTATCCAGGAGCTGGACAAGGAGGAGCGCGAGGAGGTAATCCAGCATATCGACGACGTCGAGCAGGCGGGTGACATCGTGGACCTTCTCCAGTATGACGAGGACACGGCCGGCGGCCTCATGGGCACGGAGCTGATTGCGGTCAACGAGAACCTCTCTATGCCGGAGTGTCTCAAGGAGATGCGCCGTCAGGCCGAGGACCTTGACGAAATATACTATATCTATGTGGTGGACGACGACAACCGCCTGCGCGGAATCCTCCCGCTGAAGATGCTCATCACCCATCCGTCGGTCTCGAAAATCAAGCACGTGATGGAGAAGGACCCGGTCATGGTCAAGACCGACACGCCGATAGACGAGGTGGCGATAGACTTCGAGAAGTATGACCTCGTGGCGATGCCGGTCGTCGACAGCATCGGGCGCCTTGTCGGCCAGATAACGGTCGACGACGTGATGGACGAGGTGCGCGAGCAGAGCGAGCGTGACTATCAGTTGGCCTCCGGTATATCGTCTGACGTAGACGTGGACGACTCGGTGCTGGCCCAGACCAAGGCGCGCATCCCGTGGCTTCTGATAGGCATCATCGGCGGCATCATCAACTCGGTGATCCTGACCGGTTTCGAGGCGCAGATAGCGGCCGTGACGGTCCTGGCTATCTTCATCCCGCTCATCGGCGGCACGGGCGGTAACGTCGGCGTGCAGGCCTCGGCGATAGTCGTCCAGGGCCTGGCCAACGGCCGACTGGACATCAAGAACGCCTGGAAGCAGATAGGGCGCGAGTGCCTCATCGCGCTGCTCAACGCAGTGGTCATCTCGACCGTCGTGCTCATATATGTCCTCCTGACCCAGCCCCACATGTATGCCGTGGCCTTCGCCGTGGCGGCCTCTCTGTTCTGTGTCGTCATCTTCGCGACGGTCTTCGGGACCTTCGTCCCGCTGACGCTCGAAAGGCTGAAGATCAACCCGGCTCTGGCCACAGGGCCCTTCATACAGATCACGAACGACGTCGTGGGCCTGCTGATATACGTCTCGATGTCGATATGGATGCTGAGGATGGTGCCGCTGCCCAAGTGAGGGGGACCGGGAGGCAAACCGGAGCGCAGTCAAACCGGAGCACAATAGCAAACCAAATAAACACTCATAAAAGGTGGGAAAGATAGCCGAAACACCGCTGATGAAGCAGTATCTGGAGATGAAGAAGAAGCACCCCGACGCGATTCTTCTCTTCCGGGTGGGAGACTTTTACGAGACATTCTCGGACGATGCCATCACGGCGAGCGAGATCTTGGGGATAACGCTGACACGCCGGGCCAACGGGGCTGCGTCGTATGTCGAACTCGCGGGGTTCCCCCATCACGCGCTCGACTCCTATCTTCCGAGGCTTGTGCGGGCGGGCAAGCGCGTTGCCATCTGCGAGCAGCTCGAAGACCCGAAACTCACCAAGAAGCTCGTCAAGCGCGGAATCACCGAGCTGGTGACGCCCGGCGTGGTGACCGGCGACGCCTCGCTCGAGGCGGGCGAGAACAACTTTCTCGGCGGCGTCTATTTCGACACGGACCGCCGCGGCGCGCTCTCGCGCGTCGGCGTGGCCTTCCTGGACCTCTCGACCGGCGAGTTCCTCTGCGCCGAGGGGTCGCCGGAGTATGTCGAGAAGCTCGTTTCCAGTTTCGGCCCGAAGGAGATGTTGCGTCCGCGCGGCAGCCGCCAGCTCTTCGAGGAGACCTTCTCATGGCGCGGGCCGGCCTTTGACCTCGACGACTGGGTCTATACCGACGACTCGGCGTCACTGCGCCTGCTGAAACACTTCGGGACGGCCAACCTCAAAGGGTTCGGGGTGGAAGACTCACGCAACGCCGTGAAGGCGGCCGGGTCTCTGCTCCACTATATGGACATCACCAACCACAAGGACCTCAGCCACATCACAGGCCTGCGCATGGTCGACGAGCGGTCAGCCATGCGCCTGGACCGTTTCACGATACGCAACCTCGAACTCCTCCACAGCAACGCCGGCGAGAAGGGGCTCTCGCTGCTCAAGGCCCTGAACCGGACGCTGACCCCTCCGGGGGCGCGCATGCTCCAGAGCTGGGTGGCCTTCCCGCTGCTCGACGCCGAGGCCATCAACGCGCGCCTTGACTGTGTGGAATACTTCTTTAAGGACCCCGCCACGCGCGAGACGCTGACCGACTCGCTCCGGCAGATAGGGGACTACACGCGCCTCATCGGCAAAGTGGCCGCCAAGCGGGCCAACCCCCGCGACCTCCTCGCCCTGGCCGAGGCCATCGCCGGCGCCGAGGATGTCCGCCGACTGCTGGGCGCGAGCGGGTCCCAATCTCTCGCCAAGGTCGTCGCCCCGATGAAGGACCTCACCGAGGTGGCCTTCACCATCAGCCACGCCATTAACCCCGACGCCCCGGCGCTCCTCTCCAAGGGGGGCGTCATCGCCCCGGGGATAAACGCCGAGCTGGACCGGTATCGCGAGCTGACCCAAAATTCGCGCCAGGCCCTCGACGACATCTGCGCCCGCGAGACGGAGCGCACCGGCATCTCCTCTCTCAAGATAGGTTTCAACAACGTCTTCGGCTACTATCTCGAGGTGCGCAACACCCACAAGGACAAGGTCCCCGAAGACTGGATACGCAAGCAGACGCTGACGGCGGCCGAACGCTACATCACCCCCGAACTCAAGGAACTCGAACAGGAGATACTGACCGCCAAGGAGCGTATAGAGGCCGTGGAGTACTCGCTCTTCAGCGAGCTTGTTGACCGCGTCGCCACGAAGTGCGCGGAGATGCAGGTCGCGGCCAACGCCGTGGCGACGGTCGACTGCCTTCTGTCACTGGCCACGGTGGCCGGTGAGTTCGGATACATCCGCCCCGTGGTCGACGACTCGCTGGAGCTGACCATCGTCAACGGGCGCCATCCGGTCATCGAGCGCACACTCCCGCCGGGAGAGCCCTACATCGCCAACTCCATCGCCCTTGACCCCAAGAAGACCCAGATAATGATGATAACCGGGCCGAACATGAGCGGTAAGTCGGCGCTGCTGCGCCAGACGGCCCTGATAGTGCTCATGGCCCAGATAGGCTCTTTCGTCCCCGCAGAGGCGGCGACGGTGGGCATCACCGACAGGGTCTTCACGCGTGTGGGGGCGAGCGACAACATCTCGTCTGGCGAGTCGACCTTCATGGTCGAAATGAACGAGGCGGCCTCTATACTGAACAACATGACGGAGCGCTCGCTGATACTCTTCGACGAGCTCGGGCGCGGCACCTCCACATACGACGGCATCTCGATAGCGTGGTCGATAGTCGAACATATCCACGAGAACGGCCGCTGCCGCCCCAAGACCCTCTTCGCCACCCACTATCACGAGCTCAACGAGATGGAGAAGAGTTTCAACCGCATCGTGAACTTCAACGTCTCGGTCAAGGAGATAGACGGGAAGGTGGTGTTCATGCGCAAGTTGATGAGGGGAGGGTCTGAACACTCGTTCGGCATCCACGTGGCCAAGCTGGCGGGCATGCCGCCGTCTATAGTGAAGCGTGCTGACCAGGTGCTTCACCAGCTCGAGTCGGCGGCCGTCAGCACCAAGACGGGCGAGAAAGTGAAAGAGGGAGAGATCACGAAGGCGGCGCTCAACGGGATGGGCGAGAGCCGCGAAGGCTATCAGCTGTCGTTCTTCCAGCTTGACGACCCGCTGCTATCGCAGATTCGCGACGCGCTCCTGAACCTTGACATCGACAGCCTCACGCCGCTCCAGGCCCTCAACAAGCTCCATGACCTCCAGGGACTGGTCACCGGGAAGCCTTGAGGT
>CAZUAK010000062.1:7699-11357 GCA_964618395.1 uncultured Sangeribacter sp. | reverse complement strand
TGATATGTTTTAGAGTGTTCGAAGTTCTGAAACAGCCAGAGACAAAGCGTCAATATACGCTTTTCTATGAATATGTCATGAGACTCCCGCTTGCCGTTGTGAGACTCCGAAGAGTCTCGCACCCACAGCGTGGAAATCCAGCTGCAAATTTACGAAAAAATTTCATCTCCCCAAACATTTACAGATAAAGCATTGTAGCGCAGGCTTCCAGCCTGCCCCGAGTACTTCCAGTATGCCCCAACGCCTCCAGGCAGACTGGAAACCATTGGTGTTAACTTAAACTATTATGATTCTATACTGTATACACGTACATTCAGTATTATGTGTTGTAACCTATACATTATAAAGGATATAAAAGAATCCATCTCACGCAGATCCGGGTGGCTGAGCTTGCGCTCAGCCGTACCCTCGGGACGCGGGATTGGAGGAGATTTTACGCAGATTTTTTATCTGTCATAGGGCCCGTTTTTGCACGCAGGCGCGCTCGGCTTGCGCCTCGCCCCCACCGCAGATGCGGCCAGACGGTCGCAGATCCTGACGGCACTTTCTGAAATGGTGTGTTTATCTGACGCCCGGGTTACCGATATATTCACCAATAGGTGATATACAAAAATGAAAATCAAGTACCACAAGGTCACCTGCTACCAGGACCTAATCGACGCCATGACCGCCGTCAAGTAACAATGTACAAGTCCAATAACCGAGGCCCCGCTTTTGGAAGCGGGACCTCGGTTATTGAGTAAGGTTAGCCTCTCAGGAAACCTTTGTAAGAGAGGTCTTCATCTATGTCGGGCCAGTGTATACCGAAATGAGAGAGGACGTAATGGTGTCTTTGGGCATCTGAAGCTGTGGCGAGGCGAGGATAAGCTGAAAACTTTTCGCTCACCTGTCTCCCATCCTTCAACTCAAGCCAAACGGCAGACTCGGATATCCAGACTCTTTGAATGTCGTTTATAGTCATAAGTAGTTCTTAAAAATTAATCGATAGTAAGTAGTTTTTTAATCTTGAGCTATAAAACTTATTCTCGCTTGTCACTCCGGGATTGTCATTCAGTCGCTTAGCTCGCTAAGCTCCTTCATTCCGCACCCGGATTGCCTAAGCGATAAGTAAGTTTTATATGCTCATTAATTTTTAAAAACTACTTACCTTTTCATTTTTTCTTGAAATAATCATACCATCTCTCTATGATTATTTCTTTGTTTTCTTCGATAATAGATTCTATCATTCGCAGTTCGCTTTTCTTGAAGCCATAATTCTCAATCAAAGCAACACTTTGAACTTCATATTTTGCTTGCGCGTCACCCTTTTCGACATGAACATGAACCGGTTCATGTTCATTTGACCAGAAAAAGAAACGGAAACCTAATAAGATAAATAGTGTAGGCATTCTTTATTTTTTTGACAAAAATATATTTTTTTGGCGTCATTTCAAAATAAAAGCTGATGAAAGTTATAACCTGTATATCATAAAGGATTAATAAAAATGTCATCTCACGCTTTATTGGTATTGATGTCGCACGTGCCGTCGTTCCGGGAGGTTCCGCTCGGGTCCGGGCGAACGAGGCTCGACAGAGCTGAGTGACTTCCGTAACCCCTTGCGTCCGTATGAGATGAGATAGATAATATGTTCCGCGGGGTTCCGCCCGTTCGGCGGAGACGGGCACGCCAGTGACCGGACCAAGTTCCGTATCTCTATTTTTCCTTTTTGTTCATGCCTACAGTGTCGAAAAGAGACGGAGTAGTACGGAAGGTCACGGGGCAGCCTTGAAGCCATTGGAGTTAACTTATTTTTGCCAGTTCTTTTCTATTGTAATCTTTAAGTAGTTCTTAAAAATTAATGAGCATATAAAACTTACTTATCGCTTAGGCAATCCGGGTGCGGAATGAAGGAGCTTAGCGAGCTAAGCGACTGAATGACAATCCCGGAGTGGCAAGCGAGAATAAGTTTTATAGCTCAAGATTTAAAAACTACTTACTATCGATTAATTTTTAAGAACTACTTATATTGAAAGGGATATAAAAGAATCCATCTCACGCAGATCCGGGTGGCTGAGCTTGCGCTCAGCCGTACCCTCAGGGCGCGGGATTGGAGGAGATTTTACGCAGATTTTTTATCTGTCATACGGCCCGTTTTTGCACGCAGGCGCGCTCGGCTGAAGCCTCGCCCCCACCGCAGATGCGGCCAGACGGGCGCAGATCTTGTCGGACGTAATTCTTCGGTAAAAATCCCGATAAAGCATTGTAGCGCAGGCTTCCAGCCTGCCACAATGACTTGAAAATGAATTGGAAAGGTCCCGAGGCAGGCTGGAAGCCTGCGCTACAATGCTTTATCGGAAGCCATGCTGATGAACACGGGTGGCAGGAGCGGCGTGGGGGCGTGGGGGTTAGCGGATTTGGAGGCGGGCGGTTTCTTCGGCGAGGAGACAGAAGAGCTCGAGGGGATCGTACTGGATGGGCTCCGGGAAACGGTAGGAAAGGTTCTCCTCCAATGCTTCGGGATTCGATTCATAAAATGCGGCGAAGACACTTCTGAGCAGCGGCAGCGGGCCCTCCTTCGGGATATAGATGTATTTCTTTCCCAAGAGCGTGGCGGCGTTCAGCATCAGGGTGCGCTCCAGTATCTCTTTTTTGCGCTTCGACGCACCTACGAGTCCGCGGAGGGTGTCGAAAAAGGTGCTGTGGCGCGTGGCGCGCCAGACGGCCCTCCCTTCGTTGTCGAAGAAGTCGGCCGCCACTGCATCGTGGCTCAGGATTGTCGAGCAGGTCAGGTAGACAAACTGCTCCGAGAGACCGGGGATGGTCCACAGCATAGACTCCACAGCCACCGGGTTGAAGGTCGGCAATACGGCCTCATACCCCTTGAAGAGGTCCTTGTGGTCAACAATCTCGATGGGGATAAACCGCTCGAAGAACTCAGAAAGATACTCCCCTAACCTCGGGTCGCGGGCGGAGGTCACGATATATATCTTGCGGATGAAGGGGGCGTGGCGATGGAGCGACATGACGCAGTCCCGAATCCGTCTGAGCGAGGGTGCGGGAGAATCGGGGTCCCCCTCGTCAGACTCAGGCTCGGCGGCTTCATATCCGTACTGCTTCATCAGCCGGATATAATCCGCATCCTCGTTGTTTTCCCATCTGACAACCGCATCCATAATCTTCTTGCCGACTTATATCTTTCGAGAGGATAAAACCAGTCTATTTGCCAAGTGATTTTTCGAGACCTTTGAGCGCATCGACCAGCCTCCGGTTCTCCTCGGCAGTCTTCACGGCCACGCTGAAAAACCGTCTGTCTTTCGGCAATCCGTTCAGCCCCGTGCAGTCCCTGACCAGGATGTCATATTCGGCCAAAAGCCGCTCGACCACGTCGCCCTCAGAGCCGAGGACCTCACAGAGGATGAAATCAGACCGTGAGGGAAAGACCTTCAGGAACGCGATCTCCTCCAGTTGCGCAAGAAGTGAATCCCTTTCAGCCTGGAGCTTGTCACACGCGACCTTATACTGAGTCTCATACTTGTTGTAAATCTGCATGAAGAACTCCGCGACAGAGTTGATGCTGCGTTCGCCGGCGTCACGCTTAATCCGCTCAATCAGCTCAGAGTCACCCGAGGCGACGGCGCACAACCGGAGTCCATTGACGCCGAAAGCGCGCGAAATAGA
>CAZUAK010000062.1:0-7599 GCA_964618395.1 uncultured Sangeribacter sp. | reverse complement strand
CCACGCGGCCCGAGGGCACGCTCTTGACGAGCGGGCCGAAGTTGGCCTTCATTTCCTCAATAATCTTGTCGGTCGGGAAGAAGGGATTCTCGGGATGGCTGAAATCGAGCATGTCGGGATAGCGCCAGTAGCCGCCGGCAGAAGCGGTAATCTTCTTCAGCTTCTGCTCCGGCGTGGCGAACAGTATCTCGGCAATTCGCAAATCCTGGACATCGTCAATCTCGTACCAGTCCGTGCCGGAGACAGGCACACCCTTTATGTTGGTTCGGTCAATGAGCGTCAGTACGCGAAGCACCTGTTCATAATACTCGTTCTCACCCAAGACGCGCATATAGGCGTCCAGGAAGGGGAGGTAGTGGTTCTCTATGAACTCGCGTGAGAACTTGTAGATGTTGACGGTCTTGAAGTAGCTTTCCGTGTCGGAGAAGTTGAAGGCGGCTTTCGGTATGAAGTTCAGGATGTCGCCCGACTCCCCTATCTGAACCATCGTGCCGTCCATCCATGTCTCGTAGTGTGAGACGAGGGCGCAGTTCTTGTGAGGCGAGTTTACGAGCGCCTCGAGGACCGAGGCACGGAAAATCAGGTCGGACTCAAGAAGAATTGTGTCGTCTGCGGCAAACTCCTTCCTCGCGAGCCACAGAGAGTAGATGTTGTTCGTCTTGTCGTAAATCGGGTTGTCTATAAAGACGATGGGGAGGTCGGGGTGCGTCTGCTCAACATGCTCACGCAGGTTGCGACCTTCATAGCCAGTGACAATCACGATACGCCTGAGGTCAAAGCGACAGAGCTGTTCCAGCATCCGGTCGATGAGGCGCCTGTCATTGACGGCCAACATACACTTGGTGTTGTGAGAGGTGAACTCACCTAATCTTCGGCCCATGCCGGCAGCGAGAATGACAGCTTGCATAACTTTTGTCTCCTGATTATTAATCTTTGTATCGTTCTTGTCGGTAAGTATCGGTCTTATAGGTGCTCAGAGGTGCCCCGCGTCACTTTTCTTCCCCACTTCGGTCCAGGGGTTTACTGTGACTGAAGCGTTTGTGGCTCCATAGCCAGTAGGGAGGATTCCGGCGAATGGTCTCCTCGAGAAGCTGGAAATACCGCCGTGTGTTGGGGAACTCCTTCCCGTCACCGAGCGGCTCAATCTCCTTGAAGGTCAGTTGATAGTGACCCCGCTTCAGCGGCTCCACGTCAAGGTAGATGTACCGGCAGTTGAGATGGTCGCCTAAGATTTCACCGCCGCCGATAAAGTCCATGTCCATCCCCATGAACTCGGTGCGGTAGTCGGTATGATGCCCTTGGGGACGCTGGTCGCTGATGAACCCGACCACGAAGTGACCCCCCGAGCGTTCTATCTGGGCGAGACGGCGGAAGGTCTGTTTCATCTTTATGGACTCCGAGCCGAAGCGTGAGCGAATCTTGAGCATCAGCCGGTCGAACACCTCGTTGCGCAGGGGATGGTACACCTGCCCCATGACGGCATCGTTATGGAAGCTCCTGACGATGGCCGGCACCCACTCCCAGTTTCCGTAGTGGCCCAGGAACAGGACTACAGACTGACCATCGGCGATGGCGCGGTCCACCAGCTCCGCGTTTCGGGTAACGATCCGGCGGTCAACCTCTTCGTCACTGATGCCCAACAGCTTTGCGGCTTCGATAAAGGTATCGCAAAGATGGCGGTAAAACGCCTTTGTCCAGCGGTCAATCTGCCTGTTGTCCGCATCGGGAAAGACCATGCGCAGGTTGTTCTCCACAACCTTGCGGCGATAGCCCACAACGTCGCGTAACACCCATGAGGCGAAGTCACTCAGGGGATAGAGCATCCTGAGCGGCAGCTTTGACAGCAGCCTCAGCGGTTGATAAACCAACTGATATTTAATCTTGTCCCCTCTGTTCACAACTCTCCCCTTTCTTTAAGGTTGGTGTATACTTTTTCGATTATCACACTGTCTACGTTCTCGTCGAACTTACGCGCCCACAGGTGTTCACAACCCTTCAGCAGGTCGTAGTCACCGGCGGTGAAGGTCCACGGGTGTCGGACGCTCTCTCCCCGGCTCCAGTCGATGAAGCGCATATTGCTCAGATTGACCTCCTTCTGAGACTTCACCGTCTCGGGCTGAAAGAGGTTGTCCCTGAACGGTGAAACGTTGAGCAGTGTCGGTAGGAAAATCTCGTCGCAGGTGCTGGTGTGGCGGAAGACCTTTTCGAGCCACCCCTCATTGGCGATGACAAACCGGGCGAAACCGTCCGTGATGCTGAACCACTGGGAGCCCATGCGGAAATCGACGTCACGGTTTATCCGGTGGCCGACGGCCATCTGCAATCCCTTGAAGACATGATTGACGATGCGGGTCCTGAACCGTCCCTCACCCTCCGGGAAGACAGTGAAGTATCTGAAGCGCGAGAGGTTGCTCGGCCGCAGCTGCCAGAGATTGAGGAACTCCTTCCCGGGGTTTGCGTCAAAGAAAGAGTGGATGCGGTCCTGTGACTTTATCGGCAGGTCCATCCCGGAGAGAAGGTGATAGTAGTCGTATCTGTCTTTCGAGGCGGCAGCCTTCAGCAGAGCCAACTCCGTGCGCATAATGCTCACACCGCCCCAGTTCACCTCTACCCTTTCGGGAATAAACTGCAGCGTGCTGTGCTTGCAGACATTGTCAAACTCAGAGGCGTCAAAGTCCTTGGCCTTTGCGTCGACATGGACAAAAATATCATTGCGCGGATTGTCAAGAAGCTCAATCAGCTTTTTCAGCTGACCGAAGTTCTTGTGAGCGAGAATCAGATACGCATGTTTGCCCATTCAGTGTCTTGTCTTGAAGTTTGGAGTGTCTTTTCCTTAAGTCGGTTTTATTGCGGAGGCTTTGAACCCGACTACCTCAGCCTTTCGAGTTGATGACGTAGGCACCGATCGAATCGTCCGGAAGAGAGTCGAGGCCTTTGCTCTTATAGCTTGTCTTTTGGAAGAAGGCATCCTTGGTGAGTTCACGGAACCGTTCGGCGTCCATCTTCTCGGCATAGTGCTCCCAAAGCGTATGGGTCGGGTCCTGGATGACCTTCGGCATCCTGTCGAAGTGCTCCTTGGCGATTGCGTTTTCGCGGATACAGAGAAGGAAGAGCAGGTGAAGGATAAAGTAGTTGACCTTGCTGTCCTCTTCTTTCCAGTAGATGAAGTTGGCCTCGCGCCACACCCCCATCAGCGGGTTGCCCTTCCGGGAGCGGATGAAACAGCTCTGGATAAAGGCGTATGAGCCTCTGATGCGTTCGCCGGCGAGGAAGAGGAAGAAATCCTCGTCCATGATATAGTCTGGCACCGGAGCGGTCACGAAATCGGTGGCGTCGAGCCACAGTCCTCCGTGCTGATAGAGGAGTTCCACACGGCAGATGTCGCTGAACTGGGTATTGTGGATTTTGCCTTCCTTCCACTTCCTGACGATATAGTCGGGAAGGGTTATCCAGTCGAAAATAGTATCGGCGTCGAGCACGACCAGCTCCTGCTTCAGGTGCTTGCGCATTGCGCGGAAGCAGCTCTTCACCAGCTCCGGCGCGTTCTCCTCACCTTGATACCAGATTGTGAAGGCGCGCTCGGGTTCGGGAGCGGGGTTGCGGAGCTTCTCCGGCTTGGCGGCGCGGACACCGTCGGCATACCGTTTGAGGTAACGCATGACCGAATCGCGGGTGGCCGCGTAACGCTGTTTGCGCCTCAGCTCGCGGGGCTTGAACGGAGAGTTGAAGATATGACCCCGGGCGATGAGTTCGGCCTGCTGAAGGAAACGGCCTACTGAACGACTGACCTTACTGCTCATCCTTACGGTAGACTTTCATGTTGTGGGTATACTTCTTGGGGGTCATGTAGTCCGGGCCGAAGTCCTTTGTCAGGTAGGCGTCGGTGTCCTTGAAGGCAAAGAAGTTGTGACCCTCGAAGGGTATCTCGGTCAGCGTGTCGAAGATGTCGCGGTTGAGCACGAGCCGGTAGTTGGTGGTGCCTATGGCGTGGGCGACGAGGGGACTGTCCTGAACGGCAGGGTCGCGCACGATGGTGTCCAGACGGTTTATCCACCAGTCAAGCGAGTGCCTGTAGCTCTTGATGATGGAGAGCAGGTCCTTGTGCTGACGGTGATGGATGCGGTTGTGGCAGCTCAGGATCCTGTGCATGTGACGGTGCTGCTCCTTGGGGTCAACCGGCACCCGGTCGAGGGGAAAGATGTCGACAAAGACGCCGTGGTTGGTCATTGTCAGGGTCTCGGCGATGTATGTCGTCGGGTCGTTGACCTTGGCATAACCCATGGCGAAGAACTCATCGTCCTTGCGGGTGTTGTAAAGCAGGTGGAAACGGTCGCTTTTGTACGTGCTTACGAACCGGTCGAAGTCTTCACGGAGCATGAACAGGTCCGCGTCATCGTCCCAGGGTATGAACCCGCCGTGTCTGACGGCGCCTAAGAGCGTTCCGCACGCAAGACTGTATCTGATATTGTTCTCACGGCAGAAACGGTCAATGTCAATCATGATGTCGAGCATGATGTCCTGTTTCTCCTTGAGCGTGAGTTCTTTCTTTCCCATGACAATATATTCTTTGGGTGGAGAGAATTATAAAAATCTCATAGGTGAACATGCCGAAGGCATGTCCCTACAATACTTAGGCCATGTGCTTATACAATGTGCCGGAAGCGTTCCGGAATCCTGACGACGATTTTGCGGCCGAGCATGGCCGGTTTGTTCCACGAGTAGACGGGGCGGATAAGTGTCTGCATTCGCCGGGCTATGGCGGTCCACCGGTCGAAGTCGCGCGCCGGCAGGTCGGTCACCAGGTCTATGGTGCGCGTGCGCTTCTTGAAATGACGGTTCGACGTGCCCCCGATGCGGTCCGGGTTTGTGAACCGCTCCTTTATCCGCTTCATGTCGATACACCCGAAGTGAAAGAGATAGAGGTCCGGACAGATATGGAAGTTGTGGCCCTTCACGCGGTGAAAGCCCCGGCCCCAGCGGACCGGCTTGGCGATTATGGAGCCTTTCGTGTATCTTGTGTCCAGATAGGCGTACTGGCGCTGCTCGAGGAACCTGCGGCCTGCGTCGACTTCCGATTCCTTCTCCAGGTGCTGACCGACGTCAACACCCAAAGGAGAAATCGTATAGTCTATCGGTCGGGATGACAGAAATTCACCGAGGCCCATCCCGCGGGCCGGGTCGACGATGATGAACTCGTCACAGTCGACCCCTATCACAATGTCATAGCCCTCTTTTGTGAGAAGTTCCTCAGCCTTGTCGCTCAGCAGCTCGAGGCGCATACGCTCACCCTCGACTATCTGATTGTTCAGTCGCTTGTGGATATAGGTGTGGGTGCCTTCACAGAACTGAGGCACCGTCTGGTCTTCTCCGTCAAAAAGGATATAGAGGTTTTCGCGCCCAAGATCCTTCCCGTAGTAGTCGACCCACCGGCGGAGAAAGAAATCGTCGTCGCGGACCATTGTGATAGCGGCGATTTTCTTCATATCTTATATTTCAGCATGCGGATTCGGGACGGTGTCCCGAAGCCGCATACTGAGCGTTGGTTTAGCTTGGTTACTTGACCGCGTGGAGGGCGGAGAGGATGACCTCGCTGACGGTCGGGTGACCGAAGATGATTGACTTCATGGACTCGGAGGTGGCTCCGGCGTTCATGAGGTCAACGCCCTGCTGGGCGAGGTCGGCCGCCTGCGCACCTAAGATGTGGATACCCACGAGGCGGTCGTCGGCCTTGTTGAAGATGAGCTTGCAGAGTCCGTCGGGCTCGGCCATGGCCAGAGCCTTGCCGTTTGCGCGATAGAAGCCCTGACCCACCTTTATCTCCATGCCCTGGGCCTTGCACTGCTCTTCGGTCAGGCCGGCCATTCCACATTCGGGAACGGTGAAGACAGCCGAGGGAACGAGGGAGAAGTCGATCCTGTCGGTCTTGTTCTCGATGGTGTCGAGTGCGCGGATACCCTGGAAGGAGGCCACGTGGGCGAGCATCATGCGTGCGTTGACGTCACCGATGGCATAGATGCCGGGGACATTGGTGCGCATAAAATCGTCGACGGGGATTCCGCGGTTGGAGTACTCCACTCCGGCAGCCTCGAGGTTCAGGCCCTCGACGCGCGGAGCGCGGCCGACAGCCATCAGGAGGTCGGAAGAGACAACCTGTTCCTCCTTGCCCTTGGTCTCGTAGGTGACTACGATTTCATACTGCTCGTTCTGCTCTATCTTCTTGGCGGCAGCCGAGGTGACGATCTTCACGCCCTTCTTGGACATGGCCTGCTTGAGGCGCTTGGCGATGTCGGAGTCGAAGGGAGGGAGAATCTGCTTCATGAACTCGATGACGGTCACCTTGGAGCCGAGCGAGCTGAAGATGCAGGCAAACTCCATGCCGATGACGCCGCCGCCGATGATGGTGAGCGACTCGGGGACATAGTCGATAGAGAGCATGTCTGTAGAGTCCTTCACACACTCCAGGTCGTGGCCCTCGATGGGGAGCGAACGCGATGTGGAGCCGGTGGCGATGATGATGTTCCGGGCGGTATATTCGTTGCCCTCGGCGTCAACGACAGTGTGGGCGTCCTTGAAAGAGCCCTTGCTCTCGACTACGTTCACCTTGGCCTTGGCCAGCATGCCGGCGATACCCTCGCGCAGCTGGGAAACGACAGCGTCCTTGCGCTCCATGACCTTGTTGAAGTCGAGCGTGAAGGTGAAGTCGTCGATACCGAAGGTCTCGCCCTCCTTGAAGAGTGAAACGACCTCGGCGTTGCGGCAGAGGCACTTGGTGGGGATACACCCCTCGTTGAGGCAGGTACCGCCGAGGCGGTCACCGTTGAAGAGGGTGACGCTCATTCCGCGGCCGGCAGCGGCCAGGGCGGTTTCATAACCGCCCGGGCCGGCACCGATGATTATCAGGTCACTCTGCATTTTTGAGTTGCTTATAGTTGATGATGGGGTTCTTGGCCGCGCCGGTCTCGTCGAGCTTGCGGACCGGTGTGGTCAGCGGAGCGTTCTTCACGTCGTCCGGAGTCTCGCGCGCCTCCTTGGCCACTTTGTGGAGCACCTCGATAAACTCGTCGAGGGTCTCGCGGCTCTCGGTCTCGGTGGGCTCTATCATCATGGACTCGTGGAAGAGGAGCGGGAAGTAGATTGTCGGAGCGTGGAAGCCGTAGTCGAGCAGACGCTTGGCCACGTTGAGCGTGGTCACTCCGGTCGACTTGTCCTTAAGTCCGTCAAACACAAACTCGTGCTTGCAGACACCCTCGATCGGGAGCAGATAGTCATCCTTGAGCGACTCCTTGATATAGTTGGCGTTGAGCGTGGCCAGAGGGCCGACGTTGCGGATTCCGTCCTTGCCGAAGGTGAGGATATAGGCGTATGCCTTCATCATCACGCCGAAGTTGCCGAGGAACGAAGAGACAGAGCCGAGGCTCTTGTCGTTTGTGGTGATGTGGAACTTTCCGTCCTCGCCCTTGACCACGCGGGGGTTGGGGAGGTAGTCGGTAAGGTGTGCAGCCACGCCTACGGGGCCCGAGCCGGGACCGCCGCCGCCGTGAGGCGTCGAGAAGGTCTTGTGGAGGTTGATGTGCATGATGTCGAAGCCCATGTCGCCGG
>CAZUAK010000061.1:0-11415 GCA_964618395.1 uncultured Sangeribacter sp. | reverse complement strand
ATCCCTCGACCGGAGCCGCCCGTGCGACCGCCATTTTTTTGAAACGGGGTCTAAGACCCCGTTTCAAAAAAATGGCCTCTAAGCCCTCAACTGAACTGCAGATAAAAGCGCAGACCGGAAACTTTCCGGCCTGCGCTTTTATCTTTTTCTGAATCCTTCAATCCTTGTGCAACAGGTTTGTCGGAGGTGGGACGGGGCGTCAGTGGGCGGCGAGCCAGTTGGGACCGACGCCACACTCGGCGGTCAGGCGGACGCGGCCCTTGTAGGCCGATTCCATTCCGCGGACCACGAGCTCCTGAAGGTCGGCGAGTTCGTCGGGGACAACGTCGAAGTTCAACTCGTCGTGAACCTGCATGATCATGCGCGAGCGCATCCGGCGCTCCAGCATCTCGTTGAAGATGTTGACCATGGCGGTCTTGATGATGTCCGCCGCCAGTCCCTGCATCGGCGCGTTGATGGCGTTGCGCTCGGCATATCCGCGGACAACGGGGTTCTTGCTGTTGATGTCGGGCAGACGGCGCTTGCGCCCCATCTTGGTCTCGACATAACCGTGGTCTCGCGCAAACTCGACCGCGTCGCTCATATACTTGTGGATGGTCGGGAAGGTCTTGAAATAGTTGTCGATAAGCTCCTTGGCCTCCGCGCGCGGAATCCCCAGACGTGTCGAGAGCCCGAAGGCCGAGATGCCGTAGAGGATGCCGAAGTTGGCCGTCTTGGCGTTGCGCCGCTCGTCTGCCGTCACCTCGTCGGGTCCGGCCTTGTGGTATATCTTCGCGGCCGTGATGGCGTGCACGTCCTTGCCCTCGCGGAAGGCCTCGAGCATCGTCTCGTCACCGGCGAAGTCGGCCGCCAGCCTCAGCTCTATCTGACTGTAGTCGGCCGAGAGGAAGAGGTTTCCCTCGTCGGGGATGAAGGCCTTGCGGATATCGCGGCCCATCTCGTCGCGCACGGGGATGTTCTGTAGATTTGGCGCCGATGAGGAGATGCGCCCTGTCGCCGTCACCGTCTGGTTATAATTAGTGTGGACCTTACCCGTCAGCGGATTGATGGCCGCCGGCAGGACCGTCAGGTATGTGTTGAGCAGCTTCTTCATCTGGCGGTACTCGATGATCTTGCCGACTATGGGGTTCTTCGGCAACAGCTTTTCGAGCACATCCTCACTTGTGGAGTACTGTCCGGTCTTTGTCTTCTTCGCCTTCGGGTCGAGCTGCAGCTTGCCGAAGAGAATCTCGCCCACCTTAGCCGGCGAACCGACATTGAACTCCTCGCCGGCGAGTTCGAAAATCTCGCTTTCAAGAGTCCCCATCCTGTGCTCCATATCGGCCGCCGCCTCGTTGAGCGCGGCGATGTCGAGCCTCACGCCGGTCAGCTCCATCTCGGCGAGTACCCTGACGAGCGGCAGCTCCATGTCATAGAGCAGCGAAGTCATCTTCTCCTTTTCGACCTCATCGAGCAGCGGGCGGCGGAGACGGCGGTCCATCTCGGCGAGGATGACGGCCTGTGTGGCCTCCTCGCCCTGAGTGAGGCGTGGCTGGCCCTTGCGCTTGGCCGGGGTCCCGAAGACGGGGAGGGTCTTGTGCAGATACAGCTCCGAGAGGGTGGCCGTGTCGTGGCGCATCTCGGGCTGAAGAAGATAGTGGGCCAGCGAAATGTCAAAATAGTTGGCGAGTGCGGGCACCTCGATAGAGCCGTTACCCAACCCGCGCCGGCAGCGTTCGGCCAGGACATAGTCGCGCTTGGCCGACGAGGAAACCTTCCGAATGTCGCGGCGCGCGAAGAGATCGAGCACAGCCGCCTGACCCTCAGCGAAGGTGTTGGGGACATACCAGCCGCGACCGTCGGTGGCCGAGAGGGCCGTTCCGTTCCAGACAGCCTCCATATCGTTTTCACCGTCGCTCACGGTGTGGACACCCACCTCTTCGAGGGGAAGCAACGCTTCCTGGAGATGGCGGAGAGAGTCGGCGTCATTGACCACGGTCACTTCAAAATCATCGGCGCTCACTGTCGAAAGAGATACCGGAGAGGCAGGCTTGTCAAACTTCTCGTCGGCAAAGTCGGCGTCAAAGAGGCCAGGCTGGACGACAGTCCCCTTCGGGGCCTCCGGGGCCTTGTCGAGGCCTAAACGGCGCCCGACACGGTCTATGAGGGTCTTGAACTCCAGGCGGCGGAAAATCTCCATCAGCTTCTCGGCGTCGGGCTCCCGGCGGACAAGTGAGTCCGGCTCTACATCTATCGGCACGTCGGTCTTGATGGTGGCCAGGTATTTTGAGAACCTTATCTGCTCGGCGTTCTCCTCAATCTTCTTTTTCAGGGCCCCCTTCAGCTCACCGGTGCGCGCCAGCAGGCTCTCGACATCGCCGAATTCCTGAATGAGTCTGACGGCGGTCTTCTCTCCCACGCCCGGACAGCCGGGAATGTTGTCTATCTTGTCTCCCATGAGGGCCAGGAGGTCTATGACCTGAGAGGTGCGCGAGAGGCCGTAACGGGAGCAGACCTCCTCCTCGCCGCGAAGCTCGAAGTCCTGGCCGCGATAGGAAGGCTTGTACTGCAGGATGTTGGGACCCACGAGCTGGCCGAAATCCTTGTCGGGGGTCATCATGTAGGTGGTGAAGCCGCGGGCGGCCGCACGTGTCGACATGGTGCCGATGACATCGTCGGCCTCATAGCCCTCACACTCCAGCACCGGGATTCGGTAGGCCTCGAGAATTTCCTTGATGACGGGGACGGAGAGCTTTATGTCTTCCGGGGTCGCGTCGCGCTCACCCTTGTACTCGGTGAAGGCCTCGGAGCGGAAAGTCGGGCCCGGAGGGTCGAAACAGACGGCGATATGTGTCGGGTCCTCCTTGCGCAGGATCTCCTCGAGGGTGTTGACAAACCCGTAGATGGCCGAGGTGTTGAACCCCGAAGAGGTTATCCTCGGCATCTTTATCAAAGCGTAATACGCTCGGAAGATGAGTGCGTAGGCATCCATCAGAAACAGCCTTTTCTCAGTCATAGTGAGCATGGTTTTATATGTTAGACCCCCCCCGCGGAATATGTTAGCCTCCCCCGCGGACAAGGCGACCGACGCCTCTGTCCCCCAAAAGTAACAAATAAACGGGATATAACGCCTAAAGAGAGGGTGAAAGTTGAAGATTTTTTGTAATTTTGTCAGTCGTTACGTCCGCGGGCCCTTGAATATCCCCCGCGGAGGCGTGACAGACACTTCCGGAAAACCATGGCGCAAATAGACACCATACATAACCGGCTCGCACCGGAACTCAAGGAGATGAACGACATCATCTCGCGCTATCTCACGACCTCAACGCCGTTGATGAATGAGATAGTGACATCATATCTGAAGGTGAAGGGGAAACAGATACGCCCGATACTGGTGATTCTGAGCGCGAAGCTGTTCGGCGAGGTCAATGACAACGTCCTTCATGCCGGCGCGGCGCTGGAGATGCTCCACAACGCGTCGCTGATCCACGATGACGTTGTCGACGAGACGGACCTCAGGCGCGGACTGCCGACAATCAACGCCATCTGGGGGAACCACATCGCGGTGCTCGTCGGCGACTTCTTCGTCTCGAACGCGCTGGCGGCCGGCATAGCCACCGGACACCTCTCCATCATCTCGGCCCTCTCGGCCCTGGGCGAGGAGTTGTCGTTAGGCGAGATTGACCAGATATGCAACGTGCGCGAACACCGCTTCGACGAGGAGTCTTACCTGTCGATGATACGCAAGAAGACGGCCTCGCTGTTCATGAACTGCGTGAGGATGGGGGCCGAGGCGGTCAACGCCCCGGAGGAGCGCATAAAGCCCCTCGAAAGATATGCCGAGCTGCTGGGCCTCTGCTTCCAGATAAAAGACGACGTCTTCGACTATTTCGACCAGGAGAAGATAGGGAAGCCGACCGGCAATGACCTGCGTGAGAACAAGGTCACCCTGCCGCTGCTCCACGCCCTGGAGGTCGCCCCCGCCGAAGAAAGCGAGGCCTGCAAGGCCCTGCTGAGGCGCGGAGAGCTGAACGACGCGGAGATCGCCGGGCTCATAGACTTCGCCAAACGCCACGGCGGGATAGACTATGCCTTCGCCCGCATGAGGGAGATGGAAGAGGAAGGGGCGCACCTTCTCGACGGTTTCGCCCCGAGCGAGGCGAAAGAGGCCTTCCGTGAGATTTTCGACTTCATCATCTCGCGCGACAGATGAGCAGGCCCGCTCAACCGACCGCCGGGGGACTGCTCCCGCCGGCGACCCCTTTCGAGGCGGGATGTGACGAGGCCGGACGCGGCTGTCTGGCCGGACCGGTGGCCTGCGCGGCCGTCATACTGCCCCCCGATTTCACCCTCGATGAACTCAACGACTCCAAACAGCTCAGCGAAAAGGCGCGTGAGCGCCTGCGCCCCGTCATAGAGCGCGAGGCCGTGGCCTGGGCCGTCGTCATGGTGGAGGCCGACGAAATAGACCGCATAAATATCCTGCAGGCTTCGATAACCGGAATGCAGCGCGCCCTCGACCGGCTGGGCTGCCGTCCGGACCATATAATGGTTGACGGAAACCGCTTCCGCCCATACCGCGACATCCCCTTCGAGACCGTCGTCAAGGGTGACGGTCGCATAATGACGATCGCAGCCGCCTCCATCCTGGCCAAGACACACCGTGACGAGCTGATGACGAGGCTTGACGCCGAGTATCCCTGTTATGGGTGGAAGAAGAACAAAGGTTATCCTACCCGGGCCCACCGCGAGGCAATCCTCCGCTTCGGAGTCTCGCCCCACCACCGCCTCACCTACGGACCCTGCCAGCCGACGCTTTTCTGAGACCCCGCGCTTTCAGAGCGCTTGTCCCTCTTTTTTCCCGTCCTATACAACAATGATAGAAGTCAGCGAAATCACCCGTGAGGCGCCCGAGAAATTCGAGACGCCGCTCCAAAAGAAAATATACGAGACCCTCCTCTCCGAGGACATTCCCTTCGAGAGGGTCAGCAACTCCCCTTCGCACACGATGGAGGACGCCATAGTCATCAACGAGAAGCTCGGAGGGAAGATGGCCAAGAACCTGCTGCTGACAAACCGGCAGAAAAACCGCTTCTGGCTCTTGGTGATGGCCGGTGACAAACCTTTCGTCACGCGTGACTTCAGCGGCGCGCTGGGGATTCCGCGCGTCTCGTTTGCCGACGAGCAGCTGCTTCAGGAGCTTCTGGGGGTGGAACGCGGGGCGGCCAACATCCTCTGCACACTCACTCACCCTAAAGAGAGCTTCACGCTCGTCGTTGACCGTGACGTGACGCTGCTCGAGGACTTCATGCTCCCCGACGGGACAGTGACCAACCATCTGAAACTGAAGACGGCCGACATCTTCGGGCGCATACTGCCCCGGACGGGACACGACCCCATCGTCATCGACCTTTGACAAGGTCACTCCTAATCTTTGCTCTCAGTTCTACCGGCCTTTGACAAGGTCGTCCAGGTTTCCGCGGCGCAGCATGTTGATGTCTACCGTGTGGCCCGACACCCCGTCGAGCTGCCCCTTTTCGGTGAACTGCAGAATCTTCGCCCCGCGGTCTATGTCTTTGCGGCCGTAGCGGGCATACCAGAGCGGATACTTCGCCAGGGGCGTCCCCTCGACATACATTTTATAGAAACGTTCATTGGTGTATATCAAGGGCTTGCGTCCGTAATGCTTTTCGATGATCTTGAGCCACTTCACCAGGTCGTCGACCTTGACCCCCTCGACCTCGATGTCGAGGATGGGGGCGATGTCCTCCTTGTCGAGGTGGACATTGGCTATATAGTTGGCGGCGTTGGCCTCGGGCGATGAGGTCTTGTTGTAGAAGTGGTAGAAGCCGCGCGGATAGCCGAAGCGCTCGGCGTTGTCGGCATGAACGAGCATCATGGGGTCTTTGTGGTCTCCCCCTTCGGTGGCCTTGATGATGACGAACTCCACCGGGGAGACGTTGCCCTTCGTCGCGCCGTTGAGGCGGTAGTCGGGCTCTTGGCCGTCCATATAGAAATAGAGCAGGGGCCAGAGGACGTTGGCCTGATATCGCGAGATGTCTATCCCCATCCGGTCGAGGTCGGTGCGGACGGTGAGCGCGGTCTTGACGCCGTCCTTATAGAAGGCGGTTGTTACTTTCCCCTTCTTGTCGGTCTCCTTGACCACTCCCTCGCGCTTGTCGTTGTTCCAGCGCCCTTCGACGGTCTTGTCTGGATAGCGTCTGACGCCGTATCCGTGGAGCTTTAGGCCCTTGAAATAGCCCTCGTACTCTCCCATGGTCTTGTATTTCAGCTTGCCGTAGCGCAGGTCGTCATTGACCCAGTCCCCTTCATAGACCATGCCGGAGGCCGTCGTGAGCTTCCCCTGGCCGTGGCGCAGCCCGTTCTGCCAGTGGCCTTCATAGAGGTCTCCGTTGAGGTATTTCATCTTTCCTTTGCCGGAGAAGAGGCCGCAGTCGTCTACTTTTCCGTTATATGTGCCGACACCGCTGACCTTGACCTTCTTGGCCTCGGAGTAGGGACAGAAAATCAGACCCGACATGAGGACGGCGGTGAAGGTGGCGGTGAGGACCGCGGATTTCACGGTCGGGAATTTGAGACGGAATGGTTTCTTCATATTCTACGGCTTCTACGGTGGTTCGGGGTGCTTTGGTGGGGATTGCTTAAAGGGGAGGTGCTTATAAGGGATTTCATTGGGCAAAAACAAGGGCTGAGGCCGTGGCGGCGATGCCCTCGCGGCGCCCGGTGAAGCCAAGGCCCTCGGTGGTCGTGGCTTTGACCGATACCCTATCCGGAGAGACGCCCATGACCTCGGCGAGGGTGGAGCGCATCGCGTCTATGTGGGGACGGAGCTTCGGAGCCTCGGCCATGATGGTCACGTCGGCGTTTGAGATTTCATAACCCTTCTCGCGCACAAGGCGGCAGACCTCAGCCAGGAGCCTCTTGGAGTCAATGCCCTTATAGCGGGGGTCGCTGTCGGGAAAATGTTTTCCGATGTCGCCCAGAGCCACCGCGCCGAGCAGCGCGTCACACAAGGCGTGGATGGCGACGTCGGCGTCGCTGTGGCCCAGAAGGCCGGTCGGATGGTCGAGTTTCAGGCCGCAGAGCCACAGCTCGCGACCTTCGACGAGCCGGTGGACATCAAATCCGTTTCCTATACGTATATCCATTTTTAAAGTAGTTCTTCTTTATCCATTTTTAAAGTAGTTCTTCTTTCTCAAAATTAGTAAAAAAAGTCGGGACGGGCAAAAGAGTTGGAAGTTTGGGCGAATTTTGTTAATTTTACTCTTTCAAATGACAACACAATCGAACGAAGTTACAGCCGCCAAACAGCGGTTTCAGATAATAGGCGATTCGCCGCTGCTTCTGCGGGCCATAGACCGCGCGTTGCGCGTGGCCCCGATAGACCTGTCTGTGCTGGTGACCGGCGAGTCGGGCTCGGGCAAGGAGTTTTTCCCGAAGATAATCCACCAGTTCGGCGCGCGCAAGCATAAGAAGTATATCGCCGTGAACTGCGGCGCCATCCCGGAGGGGACGATAGACTCTGAGCTTTTCGGCCACGAGAAGGGCTCGTTTACGGGGGCCGTCTCGGCCCGCAAGGGATATTTCGAGGAGGCCGACGGGGGGACCATCTTTCTCGACGAGGTCGCCGAGCTCCCGCTGACAACCCAGGCGCGCCTTCTGCGCGTGCTCGAGACCGGCGAGTTCCTGAAGGTCGGCTCGAGCACCGTCCAGAAAACCGACATACGGGTGGTGGCGGCCACGAACGTTGACCTCATAGAGGCCGTCCGCCAGGGACGCTTCCGCGAGGACCTCTATTATCGCCTCTCGACGGTCGTCATAGATGTCCCGAATCTGCATGACCGCGGGGACGACATCATCCTGCTGGCGCGGAAGTTCGCCGCCGACTTCGCCGAGAAGTATGTCACCAGCCCCATCACCTTTTCAGAAGAGGCCAAGCGTGCGCTGCTGCTCTACCGCTGGCCGGGCAATGTCCGTCAGCTGAAAAACATCATTGACCAGCTGGCCCTCTTCGAGGCGGGTACCGAAATCGAGCGCAACACTGTCCTGGACCTGCTCCCGCTCCACTCCGACAAGGGGGCGCACCTCCCGGCGCTGCCCCACCCGGAGGGTGAGGCCGAGCGGCAGATACTGTGGCAGATGGTCCTCAAGCTCCAGGAGGAGGTGAAGGCTCTGCGCGCCGCCATAGGCCGTGAGAAGGACCGTCCGGAGGCGCACCACATCCCGCTGCACCTGGACTATGCCGACAAGAAACACTCCCACTCCCCGCTGCGGGAGCCCGAAGAGGAGGTGGAGTCGGTCGAGGCCGTGGAGGTCGGTGACCTCGAGAGTGCCGGACGCTCGGCCGAGTCGCAGGCAATCCGCGAGGCGCTGCGCGAGGCCGACGGTGACAAAAAGCTGACCGCCGAGCGCCTCAACATCTCGCTGAGGACGCTATACCGCAAAATAAAGGATCTCAAAATAGACGAATGATGGCCAAGAGACTCCACTCCACCCTGATCACCCTGACGCTGCTGCTGGCGACCCTTTTCGTCACGGGGTGTACGGTCAGCTATAAGTTCAACGGCTCGGCCATAAACTATGACATCTACAAGACCATCCATATCGGTGAGTTCCCCATACGCGCGGCGCTGGTATATCCGCCGTTGCAGCAGACCTTCGAGAACCAGCTCCTTGACGCCGTCACGCGTCAGACGCGCCTGACCGAGGTCGACGGCACCTCTGACCTGGAGATGACCGGCGAAATCACCGGATACTCCCTCTCGCCCCAGGCTGTGGGTGAAGACGCATACGCCACCGAGACCCGACTGACCATCACCGTGAGGGTGAAGTATACCGATCACAAGCATCCGGCAAACGATGTCGACCAGACCTTCTCGGCCTACCGTCAGTTCTCGTCGTCGCTGATGCTCACCGATGTTCAGGACGAACTCTGTCAGGAGATTTCAAAAGAACTCGTGGACCTCATCTTCAACGCCACTCTTGGAAACTGGTAACACCCTCCCACACGGACCCTGAAACACCAACCATCCCCATGGACGCCCCATACTATATCATCCCGCTCCTCGATGCATACGCCGCCCTTCCCCCGGAAGGAGCGGACAAGGAACGTGCGCGCCTCGAAACGCTGATAAGCGTCAACATCGGCGACCGCGACGTGCTGGCAGACGTGCTGGGCTTCACGCCCGAGCCGTTCGACGATTTCTATAACGACCGAAACGGAGTGACCCCGGACACGGGCGACACCATCAGCCTCTTCCTCTCCAACTTCGGCAACCCGCGTCTCTGTGACCCGGCTGCCGAGATACCCGCGGAGGTCCCCGTCGTCCCGGCCATAGACTACGTGGCGACATACGTCGAGCCCGAGCCGGAAGTTGAGGCCGAAAAAGCCCCTCAGACGGCCCCGCTGACCGAAAGTCTGGTTAAAATATTGGTAAAGACGGGAAAATATGAGGAGGCTTTGCAAATTATTAAGGAATTAAATTTGAAAAATCCGCAGAAAAGTATTTACTTTGCAGACCAAATGCGCTTCTTGCGCAAAGTTATGCTTAGCAAACAAAAAAACCGAACATAAGATATGTATATTTTCCTATCGATTCTGATCGTAATCGCCTGCATCCTTCTGATCGGCGTCGTGCTGATTCAGAAGTCCAAAGGCGGTGGTCTGGCCTCTGACTACTCTGCCGGCAACCAGTATATGGGCTATCGCAAAACCACCGACTTCATCGAGAAAGCCACATGGTATCTTGCGGGCTTCATCTGCATCATCAGCATCTGCGCCTCATTCGCAGTGAAGGCACCGGTCATCACCTCGGGCATGGCACCTGCACCGGCAGCCACCACGGCCCCCGCGCCCGCTCCGTCGGCAGCCCCGGCCCCCGTAGCCGCCCCCGCGCCCGCTCCGGCAAACTGATTTTAACGATCCGAAAACCCGAAACGTCAACGACGGCCCGTTCAGCTTCACCTGAACGGGCCGTCGCCATTTTTTTGAAACGGGGTCTAAATTTATCATCTTCATTATCCCAACTCTCAAAATTAATTATTAAATTTGTAAGTAGTTCTTAAAAATTAATGAGCATATAAAACTTACTTATCGCTTAGGCAATCCGGGTGCGGAATGAAGGAGCTTAGCGAGCTAAGCGACTGAATGACAATCCCGGAGTGACAAGCGAGAATAAGTTTTATAGCTCAAGATTTAAAAAACACCTGTTATCGTTTAATTTTTAAGAGCTACTTAGTAGTTCTTATACAACGATGGAAAAAATCACACATGGACATATCAAGACTTTGACGATCCGTAATTTCAAGTCTGTAAAGTCACTGACACTCACAGGCTGCCGTCGTATCAATTTGCTGATAGGTCGACCGAATGTGGGCAAAAGCAATATTTTGGAAGCGCTTGCCTTATTCGACATTCCATATATGGTAAACACGCCGAGAAGATCGCTTAACGACATTGTTCGCATTGAAACAACCGCCGACCTGTTCCATAACGGTGTCTCTTCAACGCCCGTAGAAATCGAGACTGATCATATTTCGTTGACGGTTAATCGCAGTGCGTCAAATGGGCTGGCGGTTGACATAGGGTGCGGAAAGGACGTGCATAAGTTTTCTTTCACCTCTTCATTGACCTTATCGACAAAAAAAGAACCGTCTGTTTTCCCGGACATTCTCTCTTATTTTTTTCCACGGCATTTCGAAGCTGAGAGCTCAAACTTCTCCTTTCTTCTTCCCCCCTCGGGTGGCAACCTGATGGAGATAGTCGCGAATTTCCCTGACCTCAAGTCAAATCTTGCTGACCTGTTTCATGGGTATGGTCTGAAACTCATGTTCGATTCGGGTACCCGTCAGATAAAAGCCATGAAGGAGAGCGGTCATGACATGTTTCTCATTCCCTTCAGTTCTCTCGCAGACTCGCTCCAGAGATTCATTTTTTATAAAGCAGCCATAGTGAGCAACAGCAAAAAGGTGATTTGCTTTGAAGAACCTGAGGCCCATACATTTCCTCCGTACATTTCAAATGTAGTGAACGATATATTGGCCAGTAAGGATAATCAATTCTTCATTACCACCCACAGCCCTTATGTGATCGGTTCGATGTTGGAAAGTGCGGGAGATGACTTGGCCGTGTTCGTAGTCGACATGGAAGAGAATACCACTATGGTCCACAGGCTTTCCGACAGACAGCTTCAGGAAGCGTACGACAACGGACTGGACTTGTTTTATAACATCGAAGCGTTCATGATCAGATGACCCAGCGTGCCGACTTTATCATCCCGGAATGTTATGTGGATACCAATTTGATAGAATCATTGGCATGCAAAGGTGGCTGCAACCACCAGAAAGGCTGTAATCAGGTCACTAAGACCCCGTTTCAAAAAAATGGCGGTCGCACGGGCGGCTCCGGTCGAGGGA
>CAZUAK010000060.1:0-11700 GCA_964618395.1 uncultured Sangeribacter sp. | reverse complement strand
ATCGGGCGGAACTGCGCGGAACATATTTTCAATTCAACAAATTAGGACGCAAGGGGTTACGGAAGCCACTCGGCTCTGACGAGCCTCGTTCGCCCGGACCCAAGCGGAACCTCCCGGAACGACGGCACGCATATCATCCGATAAAGCATTGTAGCGCAGGCTTCCAGCCTGCCCCGAGTCATTTCCAAATCATTTCCAAGTCATTGAGGCAGGCTGGAAGCCTGCGCTACAATGCTTTATCGGTTGGCATACCGGTGAACTGCCGCTGTCTGGATTCATGACTAACAAGCCCATATGCGTTGGGTGCGTGGCTGCGTTGTGAATGGCAAGCCCTGGCCACAATAATTAATGTATGTTTTACAACAGGTATTTAATTTTTGATATTCTGATAAATTATCCTTACCTTTGCACATGTAAGCTCCCTTAACATCTTCAGTGTTCTCATCTTCTGACTTGAACCACTCGGAAGAAGTCCCCACGCTGCCGATAAAACGTTTATTCACCATTATACTATAGACCATGCATACTCGGTTAATGATGAAGGCCATACTCTATACATTTTTATGTTGCCTCTCCCTCTGTCTGTTTTCGGGCTGTTCTGACGAGGATTTTGGAATAATGGGAGATGAATTTAAGCCATCGGTTAATTTCGTCTCTCCTCAAGTTCAGTTCTTTGTAGAGGCAAAAGTGCCGTGGATGAATTATTTCTATGTCGATGTACCTGAACTGGGTGACGTTCCTGACGAAGGGACTGAGTTCGATATCTATTTCCCGAATGACACAAAAGACTTCTGGCCTCAGCTTACCGTTTATGTGAACTCTGTCCTCTGGGCTGCAACTCCTGAGAGCTCGGATGAAAACCAATTGAAAGAATACCGGGGATACTGGGGCGAGATGGTCATGCAAAGGGAAGACGGAGAATGCAAGGTATCGGTTTCTCTTCTTCCGGACTGGAGATATCTTTCCAAAAAAATAGAGCTCGAATTCATAAACGGGGAGGCCCGGAGTTGCCTCGTCCTTAAATAGGTCGCAAAAGGAGAGACGATTGCGGGGCAGAAGTGGATTTTGCCAACAGCAGGCCATAGGAATCCCTACCTATATGCGATCTTCTGGCTGCATTAGACTGTGGCGGAGGCGCCGCGTCAGCGGTGCGCCCCTGATTTCTCAGGCCTCAATACATTGGTGATGAACCAGGCGTGTCCCACGCGTAGCGGAGGCACCGCGTCAGCGATGCGCCAAGGTTAGCCTATGGTGAGCGCCGCGATAGTGGTGCGTAACCATAGGTCCCCGATGGCCACACCCACCCCCTGCACCGCGTCAGCGGTGCGCCTAATGTAACGTCTCATTATTAAACTAAAAGGAAAAATCAAGATACGGAACTTGGTCCGGGCACTGCCGTGCCCGGTTAGGCGGATCGGGCGGAACTGCGCGGAACATATTTTCAATTCAACAAATTAGGACGCAAGGGGTTACGGAAGCCACTCGGCTCTGACGAGCCTCGTTCGCCCGGACCCAAGCGGAACCTCCCGGAACGACGGCACGCATATCATCCGATAAAGCATTGTAGCGCAGGCTTCCAGCCTGCCACGAGTCATTTCCAAATCATTTCCAAGTCATTGAGGCAGGCTGGAAGCCTGCGCTACAATGCTTTATCGGTATTCTTACCGAAGAATCGCGTCCGACAAGATCTGCGCCCGTCTGGCCGCATCTGCGGTGGGGGCGAGGCTTCAGCCGAGCGCGCCTGCGTGCAAAAACGGACCCTATGACAGATAAAAAATCTGCGTAAAATCTCCCCCAATCCCGCGCCACGAGGGTAGGGCTGAGCGCCAGCTCAGCCACCCGATTCTGCGTGAGATGAAATTCTTTTATATCCTACATCATACGTGAGATGAAAACTTTTAAATCCGTGTCTTCAAACAGAGTGGTCACCGATAAATTGTAAGTACTTGTGACAGGCCGGAGGCCTGCGCTACAATGCTTTATCTGTATGCATTCCACCGTTCTCTTGGGGAGTCTAATAGATTTAATTTGGTCAAGTCGTAAATAATTTCTACTTTTGCGGTAGTTAATCTCTAAATCAAAAATGAGCAATTCACTTCCACCCATCAAGGTCTTTGCCGGCTCTAAGAGCAAGTATCTGGGCGAGTCCATCTGCAAGGAACTTGGTATCGAACTTGGAAACATGATCGTCGAGCGTTTCGCCGACGGTGAGTTTGAGGTAGGTTACGAGGAGTCTATCCGCGGAGCCGAGGTCTATCTGGTGCAGTCTACCTTCCCGACAGCCGACAATCTCATGGAGCTGCTGCTGATGATTGACTCCGCTAAGCGCGCTTCTGCCGGCACAATCGTCGCCGTCTGCCCCTACTTCGGCTGGGCACGCCAGGACCGCAAGGACAAACCGCGCGTCTCCATCGCTGCAAAACTGGTCGCCGACCTCCTGAGCGTCGCAGGCATTGACCGCCTCATCACAATGGACCTCCATGCCGACCAGATTCAGGGCTTCTTCGACGTACCCGTAGACCACCTCTACGCTTCGTCAATCTTCATCCCCTATATCCAGAGCCTCAAGCTCGAGGATATGGTCATCGCCTCTCCCGACGTCGGCGGCGCAAAGCGTGCTAACAGCTACGCGAAATACTTCGACGTGCCCCTCGTGCTCTGCCACAAGCAGCGCGCCAAGGCCAACGTGGTCGAGAAGATGACCGTCATCGGTGACGTTGCCGACAAGAACGTCGTACTCGTTGACGACATCGTCGACACCGCCGGCACAATCACCAAGGCTGCCGACCTTCTGTTGGCCGCCGGCGCAAAGAGCGTACGCGCCCTTTCGAGCCATCCGGTAATGTCAGACCCTGCCACCGAGCGTGTGCTGAACTCAGGTCTCACCGAAATCATCTTCACCGACTCCATCCCCTACGGCAAGGACAACCACAAGGCCGTTGTGCTTCCGGTAGCGAAGCTCTTCGCCGACACCATCCGCCGCATCCACAACAACCAGTCGATTTCGTCACAGTACGTCATCAAATAACATACATCCCTATAAATATGCAAGACAGGACTTAGCCACATTCTAAGTCCTGTCTTTTATATTATACTAATCTCATCCGTATATATTCCGATAAAGCATTGTAGCGCAGGCTTCCAGCCTGCCACGAGTCATTTCCAAATCATTTCCAAGTCATTGTGGCAGGCTGGAAGCCTGCGCTACAATGCTTTACCGGAGGTCTAAAGGCGGAGGATGACGGCGCTCTGGCCGCTGATCTTGACGCGGGTCTTGGCGTCGGGCTCGAGGGTGAGGTACTGCTTCTCGTCCCACAGAAGGTCGGTGGCTATCACGGGGTCGCTGCCCGTCACGGGGAGGCCGGCGGCCTCGAAGGCCGCCGCCGGTATCTCGATGTTCAGTATCTTCTCCTTGTCGTCGAAATTGACCACTATCAGCAGCTTCTCCTTGTCGGTATAACGGAGGTAGGCGAACTGGCGGTGCGGATCGAACTCGGGGTGGCGCAGGTTGACATACATCAGGTCGAAGAAGCGGCCCTCGCGGATGGCCTCGGCTTCGTTGCACAGATTCAGTACCTTACCGTACACCCCGCGCAACCACCGCTCCTGGAGCGAGAGATTGTCTTCGGTCGGATTGCCACCGTTATACCACCGGCGTATCCTCTCCACGCTCCAGTAGTCGAAAATCGTGGTGCGGTTGTTGTTGCCGGCGAAACCCTCGTTGTCCGCCCCCGGCTCGCCGAGCTCCTGACCGTAATACATCAGGAACGGACCCGTCGAGATGGTCGCGCTGACAACTAAGTGAGGCACTACGCGCAGCGGATTGCCTGCAAACTCCGGCGAGGCGAAGCGCACCTCATCGTGGTTTTCGAGGAAGTTGACCATGCGGTCGCCGATGCCGTCAATCGCCTGCCAGCAGCCGGTGATGTTCGCCGCGCTGACGTTCTTACGCTCTATGCCGACCAGCGTGTCGTAGAGGTTGACCTTGTCATAGAGATAGTCGAAACACCCGTAGTCCAGGAACGGACGGTACTGGCCGATGTCATAGATTTCGCCGATGAAGATAAGGTTCGGAAACTCAAACTTGATTCGCGGAATCACCCAATGCCAGAACGCCAGCGGCACCATGAACACCATGTCGCAGCGGAAGCCGTCGATACCTTTCGAGGCCCAGAAGCGGAGGATGTCATACATCTTCTTCCACGTGTCGGGCGTGGGGGTGAAATGTTCGCGCTGAGAGCCGAAGTAGTCGACACCGTAGTTCAGCTTCACCGTCTCGTACCAGTCATTCTGACCGCAGAAGGCTGTAAAACAGTCGTTTCCGGTCGCCTTGGCGGGAAACTCCACATACGGTCCGTCGCCTTGTGAGGCAATGTCGAAATGGGGGGCGAACTGCTGGTTTGTGCAGTAGTAGTAGTTGTTCTTCGGACTGAAGAACATGTTGATGTCGTCGTTCTTGCCGAAATCCTCAACGCCCTCGGGCGCGACATCGGAGTGATAGACACGTGCGGTGTGGTTGGGCACGAAGTCAATGATGACTTTAAGACCCGCTTTGTGAATCCGCTTCACGGCCGCCTCGAAATCCCTCATCCTGTTCTTGGGGTTGGCCGAGAGGCAGGGGGCGACGTCATAGTAGTCCTTGATGGCGTAAGGCGAACCGGCCTCTCCCTTGACGACGTTTGGATTGTCAGCGGGGATGCCGGCGTCGGGAAATGCGGTCTTGGTGGCATTCTCTATCACTCCGGTCAGCCAGAGGCAGTTGACACCGAGGTCTCTGAGCGACTTCAAGGTCTTTCCTTTCAGGTCGGAAAGTCGGCCGGAGCCGTTCTGCTCGTATGTGCCGTCTGGCACACAGGCAGAGTTAGTGTTGGTGAATATGCGAGGAAAGAGCTGATAGACAATAAGTTTTTCCATTTTTAAGAGACGGTGTCTTATATGGGTTACGGGCGTTAGGGGTTAGGGGTTGAGGTTAGGGTTAGGTTTTACGGGGTTGGAGGCTGGCGAGGCTCAGTTTTTGCCGTTCAGGGTCTTCTCGAGGACGCGGCAGGCGGCTTCATATCCGAGGTCGACGGCACGCGGGATGATGGAGAGGTCGAAGGTGCTGACACCCGAGAGTCCGTCGGGGCGGATGACGATGTCGCACAGTTTCAGGTCCTGGGGGACGTTGGCTTTCGTCATGAGCTGATAGGAGCGGAGCGCAAGGTCAACGATTGAGTTTTTGTAACGGTAGTCGCGGTTGAGCGGCGAGCAGTTGGACCCGATGAGGGTCTTGCAGTAGGGACGGATGGCCCACGCGGGGAGATTGCGGAGGACACCGCCGTCGACATAGTTGACACCGTTAATCTTCACCGGCGGAAAGACAATGGGGATGCTGCAAGAAGCGACCACTCTCGGGACAATTTCCCCCTTGGCCCAGCCGACAGATTTCCCGTGGTCAAGGTCTGTCGCGCAGATGACTGTTGGGAGCTGCAGGTCCTCGAGGTTCTTGACCGGGAGCCAGCTCTCGAGCAGGCGGGCGAAACGGTCGAGGCTGAGGATTGACTCCTTGGGGACCCTCATTGAGGTGAAGTGGGCCATTTTGTCCTGGACCATGAAGCACTCTATCATCTCCTCGGTTGTCAGTCCCGCGGCATAGAGGACGGCGGCTATTGAGCCGGCCGAGACACCGGCAATGACGTTCGGCCGGATGCCGAACTGCGCCATAGCCTTCATGACGCCGACATGGCTGAAGCCGCGCGCACCGCCGCCGCTGAAGGCGACGCCCACGGAGTGGTCACGGAGACCGATCCGCTCGAGGAGTCCCTCGATTTTCCTCATCACCTCCTTAGGATGAGGAATATTCTGTTTAAATTCCATTATTACAAAATTAATTGTTCTGCGCCACATCTCCAAACCTGTCACTCCGAATTTTGATTTTCATTCCCTCTATTTCATCCATAGAGAGCTGATTGCAAATGGGGCAATCGCTGAGACATTTGCCTCTTTAGTGAACTAAAGGGAAAAAATAGAGATACGGAACTTGGTCCGGGCACTGCCGTGCCCGGGTGCGCCGAACGGGCGGAAACCCGCGGAACATAATTTCTGTTTCATCGATTTATGACGCAAGGGGTTACGGAAGCCACTCGGCTCTGCCGAGCCTCGTTCGCCCGGACCCCAGCGGAACCTCACGGAACTACGACACGCACACCATCGGTACACATAAAGCATTGTAGCGCAGGCTTCCAGCCTGCCCAAAGTACTTAAAACCTGCTCAACGACTCGGGGCAGGCTGGAAGCCTGCGCTACAATGCTTTATGTGCCAAGTCCTTACGGATGATGTGCGGGGTTAATTCCGGACGCATCCCTTCGGGTCACGGTGTCGGGGGCACGCTATCGGTGGGACGGGGACGGCGGCGCTTGAAGAGGTTGTTGAAGTCGTGGCGGTACTCGATGCCGATGCCTTGGGTCGTCAGGGCCTGGCGCAGATAGTAGTTCTGGTCGTTGAAGTGGTTGTAGGCCTTGAGACGGAAGGAGCCCCGGCGGTTCAGCAGATATTGTACGTCGAAGTCGCCGACAAACGTCGTCGTCGAAGTCGTGCGGTCCCGATAGCCGAAGTTGCCGTTGATTATCAGTCGGTTGTTCAATAAGCGCGACGACAGCGCAACGTCCATCTCCAGGTCGGAGAAGTCGCCCTTCTCACTGCGGAAGGAAGGCATAACGCTGACCTTGTCGGTCAGCTGCGAAAGGGCGTTGCCCAACTGCGAGGAAATGGTCGAGCTCGCGACAGACGTCAGCATCGTCCCGGAAGCATTGGTGTTCATATACTCCGGCGTGTAGAACCGATTGAGCGCCAACAGATAGAGTATCTGCCTGCTCATGAGGTCGTTGGTCGAGATGATGCTCCGCACCTTGCTGACAGTCTCGTCGGTCAGCGTCGGCAGCCCGATGTCGAAGTTTATCTCCGGCGCATCCAACGGTCCGCTGACGAGCAGGATTGCATCGACCGGAACATTGGTCCGGTTAAGGTCCTTGTCCATTGCGAAACTCTTGTCGAGGTCGGTCAGCGACGTATTCACGCGATAAGCCGCCTTGATGTCGAGCATGGCGGCAAGCGGATCTCCGTTGAAGGCTATCGTCGAACCCTCCTGAATCCGGAAATCGCGCAGGAAGACGTCCTGAAGCGAGAAGTTGTAGAGTCCTTCGGTGATGGTATACTTGCCATACAGACGCGCCTCGTCGTTCTCGGTCTCATACTGGAGCTGCAAGGGACCGTATCCGCGCGCCGTAATCTTGTCGTCGCTGACCGGATCCATGATCAAGGTCACCAGCACACCCGTGGTGGTGTTTATCTTTATGTCGATGTGGACATTGCTCGGAGAGTCTTCCTGAACTTTCTTCTTACGCCTGAACAAAGACACAAAATCAGGGGTCTCATTGTGTAGCGGCTCTTCCGACACCCGTGTCTTGTCGGTAAAGGTCAGGAAGTTATACTCCTTGGCAGCCTCAGAGTCCGACAGGGCGAAGAAGAACTCCGAGTCCCTGTCGGTGTTCATCTCCACGTTTATGGCCGTCAGGCCCGGGACACCGTGGATGACGGCGTCGCCCGAGGCGTAGACCGTACCCCACCAGAAATCGTCGGGGCTGAGTCGGGGAAGGTCGTAGGCCAGCAGGCGCGAGGCATCTTTCAGACGGAAGTCGAACCGTGCGTCGTGAAGGCACCTGTGGCGCAACTCGCCCGAAAAGACACCGCTGTGGCCGTCGCGGTCATATATCCTGAACGAGGGGATGCGGATGCACCCCGGGTCCATGAAAACAGAATCGCTGCCGGTATAGTACACGCCGGTATAGTCGAGTTTGAAGCGCAGCGAGTCGGCGTAGGCGTGACCGCGCAGGTCAAGATTCTTGAAGGTGCCGAAGAGGTGCACCTTACCCGAGGCTTTGGCCGAAAGGTCGGAGGCGAACATCGACATGAACTGGCCGAGAAACGAGGCATTCAGTTTATCTGCGTCAAAGTTGAAGCTCAGCGAGTCGCGCCCCAGCCATATCCGGCCATCCACATCAGCGGTGCGCCGGTTGTCCTCGCGCGGATCATATATGTGGGCCCCTATCCCGATACTCTTGTCGGCAACGTTGAAGTCGCCCCTCAGGTCGGCGTCTCCCAGAAGCGCATCGGCATACGAGAAATCCTTAGTTTTCAAGCCGATGGTCTTGAGGCTCGGGGTCTTGGAAAAGAGCTCGCGGGCCTCCACACGCCCTGTGGCGCGTCCGCCGAAATGGACATAGTCGATGTTGAGCGTATCGAAGATGAACGAGAGGTCTATGTCCTCGAGAGTCACGCTCATAAGGTCCTCCGGTTCTTTCGATGCGATGCCGTCGATGAGAAGGAACTGGTCCGCATGAGCTATCTTGACGTTGCGTGCCGTCAGCTTGTTGGCCGAATACAGCACCTCTCCCCTCTCTATGTTCCAGTCTTCGTCGTTAAACGTGAAGGTCGAGGCGTTGAGGATTACGGAGAGGGCCGGCGAAAGTATGTTCGAGGCAAAGAGGTCCAATTGGAGCGAGCCTGTCAGCGGTCCGCGGCCGTCGGGAGAGATGCCAAGGTTGAGCGATGCCCTGTCGCCGTAGATGTCGGAGCGGAGGTTGACCGGGAAATACCTGTCTTTGAAGGGCCAGTTTGTCGACGCGTCAAAAAGAAGCTTTCCGCGGGCCGGTATCTCGGCCTTTAGGTGTGTTTCGGTCAACAGTGACGAGCTCCCCTTCTGGAGGTAGGGGGCCGAGAGCTCTATCTGCGCGCTGCCGTCACCGAAATCGGCACGGGCGCTGAGGTCGGCCGGGACGAGTGGGCGTACGGGTAGATTGAGGAAGTCGGCGAGTTGGCCGAGCGGATTGACCGTGAGGCTCAAGTCTATGTCGCCCGAGGCCGGAAGCAGTTCCAGGCTCCGCCCCCTCTTGGCCAAGGGATTCAGCGAGGGGAGCAACCCCTCTGTCAACCCCGCCACCATGGAGGGCAGGCGTTGAAGCTGGAAGTGGCCGGAGAGGTCACAGTCTGCATAATCGCTCTTCAGGCTGAGCCTCTTCATGTCATCGGCGAAAGTCTCGGCTGAAAGGATGAGGCGGTTCAACTCCAGCGAGCGACCGTCAGCCAGGTTCAGTAAAAGGTTTTCACCGTTCACGGCACCGTCGAGCGTATTGAGGTTGAAGCCGTTAATCTCGGCTGCTACCGCGCCGGAAACGGTGGCGCCGCTGAATTTTCCGCCAAGTCCGAACAGATTCATGTTGAGGTGGGAGACGTCCAGGTTGACAAAGAGGTCCCGCAGTTCGTCATCGAGCTTTGCCATTGCGTCGAGCGTGAAGTCGGCCGCTTCTGAGTCAGATGAGGCCTGGACATCTATCTGTTCACCTTCCTTGCGGACACTCGCCCACAGGTCAAGCGGTCTGCCGCTGAGGTTCCCAAGGTGCTGCAGGTTCACCTCGGCCGTACCTTCTATATCTTTTTTATTGCCCTCGATATTATTGATTGAGAGGTCAAAGTCAACATCGAATCCTCCGTTGGTTATGAAGTGTGTCCCGGCGAGTTTCCCGAGCTCTATATTGTCTGAGCCGAGCGAACCCTTCACCGATAATCCGTTTTGGGTGTTTACCGAACCTTCGGAGTAGAATGACAGGTCGCCGGCTGCGGTCTTCAAGGCACCGTCTATGACTCCTTCCCAGTCGGCATGTTCTCCCTCCCTGACGATAGTCGCTTTCAGGTCAAGGGACGGGTTGCCGGTGACAGTCAGGATGCGGCCGACATCTTTCGGAAGTGAGGGGAGGAGGTCTCTGAGGGACTCCGTAAAAGTGGGACTGACTGTCAACCGCTCGACATCGAGCCTGCCGAATATCGACGCCGGGGCTCCGGACAGGTGAATGTCTCCCTCAGCTTTCAAATCGCAACCGAGCTCGCGGTTAGAGACACTCACTTTCAGATCCGTCAGGTCATCTATCGCGTAGCGGCCGCTGACCTCGCAATTCCATTTTTGCTTCATCTCGGCCAACGGTGCAAAGAAAAGGGCCAGGTCGGCCGGAGTGACGTCTGCCTTGATTTTCAATTCGGGCGACCGCCGTTTTATCGCCTCCGCAATCTCGGAAGGCGTTTGATAGTCGAGGGCGAGATCGGAAACATCTATGCGGGAGTCGGGAAGTTTGACGAAGAGCTTGCTGAGGGAAAGTCCGGTTTCGGAAAATTTTCCGGTGAAGGACAAGTCGTTGACTTCCAGAGCGTGACGCGCCTCACCGGTGGTGAGGAGGAAGGCTATTCTTCTGACTTTCGTCTCTATTGCGAAGGGTGAGGTGTCGAGAGAGGGGATGGAAATGTCGGCCCTGAAGTTGGAGATATGGAGGTGAGCGGGGTCGAATCCTTCTTTCTCGGGTTTCCACAAAAGGTCGTAGTTGACATCTAACTTACGAATCACCACAGTCCGGATATCGAGGTTCACGTTTGTGGACTCCTTCTGCTCTTTGGGCTTGAAAGCATCTATGAGGAACTGGATGTTATACGGGGCACCCTCGGCAGACTGGGAGATTTGGGCACGGGCCTTTACAAGCTCGGCGTATGTCAGCACAATCTTTCCAGTGAGAAGGTCGAACAGGCTTATACCGGCGCCGAGTTGACCGACATACAGGCATGGCTCGCCCTCTTTGTCGAGGGGAGAATAGAGCTCAACGTCGCTGAGCCTCACCTCGTCGAAGGGATATATCTCGAGCCGCCCTATCTTTGCCTCGCCTCCGGTCAGGGCACTGACCTCCCGCTCCGCGAGGGCCACGAGGCGTTTCTGTACCGCCGGCATACTGACCAGAACATATATAATGAGATAGAGGGCCGCCACAGTGAGAATGGCCGCAAAGAGAACCGCCCTGAAGACTCGGTATATATGTTTCGGAACCTTTGACATTCAACCTGCAAAATTAAGTATTTTTGTCCACTCACACAAGAACTCGCCCCCACGGCAGCTGCGACCGACTGGCCGCATATTTTGACGGCACCGTTCCACGCGTAGCGGAGGCACCGCGTCAGCGGTACGTCAACGTTAGCTTTTAAATCCTTTATTATAGATGAGTGACAATATATAAAATGGATGTCAAAAAAGGTCATGATTCTGCTGTCAGTTATTGCACAGTTGTGCTTTATTTGTGCAAAAACCCTTTGGTTTTCGGGTAAATGTAGTATTTTTGCATTCTGATGAAAGAAATTATACTTGGGATTGAGTCTTCTTGTGACGATACGTCGGCGGCCGTCATTATCGACGGGGTGCTGGCCTCCAACGTCATAGCGGGACAGAAGGTACACGAGAGATATGGCGGGGTCGTTCCGGAGCTGGCATCGCGCGCACATCAGCAGAACATACTGCCCGTTGTCAGCGAGGCGTTGCGCGAGGCCGGGGTCGATAAGTCGGAACTCTCGGCGATTGCCTATACGCGCGGCCCGGGCCTTTTAGGCTCGCTGCTCGTCGGTACCTCGTTCGCCAAGGGAATGGCCTTGGGGTTGGGAATACCGCTCATCGACGTCAATCACCTTCACGGCCACGTACTCGCCCACTTCATCAAACCGACCGAAGAGACGGAGGTTCCGGAGTTCCCCTACCTCTGCCTGCTCATCTCGGGCGGAAACTCGCAGCTTGTCATCGTGAGGAGCCCGCGAGAGATGGAGATTGTCGGCAAAACCATCGACGACGCCGCCGGCGA
>CAZUAK010000059.1:0-11774 GCA_964618395.1 uncultured Sangeribacter sp. | reverse complement strand
ACGCCTTGACTATTATTTCAACTTATAGTTACCTATCTTTAACTGCACGTCACTTGCCGATGCAGAAGCGGGTGAAGATGGTTTGGAGGAGGTCGGCGGTGGTGATGGCGCCGGTGATTGAGCCGAGATGGTGGATGGCCTCGCGGATGTCTTGGGCTATGAAGTCGGCCGAGAGGGTGGTGGCCAGGGCGTCCCTCGCGCGGGTCAGCGATTCGGCCGCTCGCGTCAGGGCTTCGTAGTGCCTGGCGTTGGTGACGGTTAGGTCGGCTTCGGTCTGGGGTTCGGCTGTTTCTGTTAGCTTGGCTATCAAGCGGGGAAGGCCTTCGCCTGTCTTGGCCGATATGGGTATCATATTCGGGTCCTCAGGCGTTTCTGAACTCAGGTCGGTTTTGTTCAACACCGTGAGAATCGTGGGGTTGTTGATTGACCGGGTAGGAGTAGGGGTGGGGGTGTCTTGGTGACGGACAGCGGCTGCTATCGAGGCGAGCTGGGGGGCGAGGGGAGCGGTGGCGTCGAGAAGGCGGATGATGATGGCGGCGTTGGCCATGCGTTCTCCGGCGCGGGTTATGCCGAGGCATTCCACCTTGTCGTCGGTCTCGCGCAGGCCGGCGGTGTCGATGAAGCGGAAGAGGATGCCGTTGATTTCGGCCGTGTCTTCAATTATGTCGCGGGTTGTCCCGGGGATGTCTGAGACGATGGCCTTGTCGTCTCCGAGGATTGCGTTGAGAAGGGTAGATTTCCCGGCGTTGGGTGTACCGACGATTACGACGGGCACACCCTCCTTGAGGACACGTCCGGCGGCATAGCTGTCGGCGAGTTTCCTGACGGTGTGGAGAGTGTCTTCTGCCAGTTCCTGAAGTCTCGAACGGTCGGCGAACTCCACATCTTCTTCAGCGAAGTCCAGCTCCAGCTCAAGCAGTGAGGCGAAGTCAATGAGCTTCTGCCGCAGTTCTTCGAGCCGTTTCGAGAATCCTCCGCGTGTCTGTGTGAGTGCCAGCCGGTGTGCTGCCCGGCTTGACGAGGCAATGAGGTCGGCGATGCCCTCGGCCTGGGCCAGGTCCAGCTTTCCGTTGGCGAAGGCTTTTCTGGTGAATTCGCCATGGTCGGCCATGCGCGCCCCGGCGTCTATGAGCACCTTGACCACTTCGCGTTGAATCCAACGTGAGCCGTGGACCCCGAACTCGACTGTGTCCTCGCCCGTGAACGAGTGAGGCCCTTTGAAGGGTGTGGCGAGTCCGTCATCGATAGGCTCGCCGGTCAAGGGATTAACAATTGTTCCGTATACGGCAGTGTTCGGCCGAACCTCACTCAAACGTTTGCCTTTCCAAACCTTATCCGCTATCGGGAAAGCCTGCGGGCCCGATAGCCGGATAACGGCAATGCCGCCGCTACCCGGAGCTGTGGCGACCGCCACGATTGTGTCTTTATCGTCTGTGCTAAGAATATTCTCCATCATCTTTTCCTTAAGTTAACGTGCGGTTTATCCGTGCGACTGCCATTTTTTTGAAACGGGGTCTTAGAAACGGGGTCTTAGGCAATGCCGGTTTAACCTGCATAGCTGCTTACCTCCTGATCCTGTTCCTGTTCCACTCCTTGAAAGAGGTGACGGCTTCGATTTTCTTTTCGAGCTCGGGCGACATGTCGGGGAAAAAGTCATATCCCGTCATCTCCTCGAGCTGATCAATGGTGCATGAATAGTCCATCATGTTTCCCGGCGAGGCCATGTTGGGATAGACGAAGGCTATTCCGCGCGGATTCTCGACAGCCGGAGCAACGATGACCTTAAAGAAAGAGGAGGGTACGCGCACCCCGGTCTCGCCGATACGCTCCCTGTCCGACGCGGTATAGATCGGTCCGGCGATGATGTACAGAACCGAGTCATGTCTGGCCCAGTCCTGCGTCTTGAGTTCGAGAGTCTTCCAAGCGCCGTTGTTCAGGTCATGGCTCTGCGGGCAGATATTGGTCATATAGAAGCAGGCGTTCATAGCCTCCTCGCTCCACTTCATATCGTTTGCCGGACAGAGGTGTCCTCTGTCATATCCGCTTCGGGTGTAGTCGCGAGTGTCGGGACAGCCGTAGACGTTGTTGTCGGTCATGAACTTGTTTGAGCGCTTCACGGTTCCTTCAGTCTCGTCGCGCGTCAGCTCCCATGCGGAATAGTTAGGGGTGTGGTTCTCGCGGTTGAAGCTCACGGTATATCCCTCATAGTCGACAATCTGGGAGGGGAGGCCGTCCGGAAGGGCGACCGTAAGCGAGAAGGGGGCCATGCCGTTTTGAGGGTCGCGGTTCCGGTTCGATGCAGATGCCGAGGCGGTCTCCGACCTGGAGGTGAAGATCCAGATGCCGACACCGATGATGACGACGGCTATGAAGAGGAAGACGAGCAGTCTGGCCGAGGGGGCCGTGCTCTTTTTGGGTTTACGACGGTTTCTTGACATTCTTTTAAAATGGAAATAAAGAGTCTGACAAAGTTAACGAAAAAAGTTGAGATAGGATTAAGAGCCCGTTTCAAAAAATATCCACCCTCAGCAGGCTGATATTTTATGAGTCGGTGCCTAAGGCCCCGGTTTTTTGAATCGGTCCCTAAATTTTGTGTTCTCAGAAAAATTGGTTAAATTTGTCACGTTATTCGGTCAAACCCGGTTGAATCGGCCATTCCGGTTTAAAACAATTGGGTTTAGCCCGATTGGATAAGTGAAAATTCATTATTATACCATAGAAATGACACTTGTAGAAAGATTTCTGAACTACGTAAAGTTCGATACTCAGAGCAATGACGAGACTGGCGTCACTCCCTCCACGCCCGGCCAGATGGTCTTTGCCAAGTTCCTCAAAGAGGAGGTCGAGAAGATGGGCCTCGAAGATGTAGTCCTCGACGAAGAAGGCTACCTCTACGCCACGCTCCCGGCCAACACCGATGCTGAACTCCCGACCATCGGCTTCATCTCACACATGGACACAGCCCCCGACATGAGCGGCAAGGGTGTCAACCCCCGTATCGTGGAGAACTACCAGGGCGGTCCGATCGTCCTCAATGAAAAAGAAAACGTCGTGATGAGCCCCGAAGAGTTCCCCGAGATGATGAACTACCTCGGTCAGGACCTCATCGTCACCGACGGCACCACACTTCTCGGCGCTGACGACAAGGCCGGCATCGCCGAGATTCTCGACGCAGTCCGCTACCTTCAGGAGCATCCCGAAATCAAGCACGGAAAGATCCGCGTCGGATTCAACCCCGACGAGGAGATAGGCCTCGGCGCCCACAAGTTCAACGTTGAACTCTTCGGCTGTGACTATGCCTACACCATGGACGGCGGCGCAGTCGGCGAACTTGAATATGAGAACTTCAACGCAGCCGGCGCGAAGGTTATCATCAACGGCCGCAACGTGCACCCCGGCACCGCCAAAGGCAAGATGATCAACTCCATTCTCGTCGCACAGGAGTTCATCGGACTGCTTCCCGCCAAGGAGACTCCCGCCTACACAGAAGGTTACGAAGGTTTCTTCCACATCGTCGGCATCAACGGCAGCGTGGAGCAGACCACACTCCAGTACATCATCCGCGACCATGACCGCGAGAAGTTCGAGAACCGTAAGAAACTCATGACCGAGGCCGTGGCCAAGATCAACGAGAAATATCCCGGCTCAGCGGTGCTCGAGATGAACGACCAGTACTACAACATGCGCGAGAAGATCGAGCCTGTCATCCACATCATCGAGACCGCCGAGAAGGCAATGCGCGAAGCCGGCGTAGAGCCCAAGGTGCAACCCATCCGCGGCGGCACAGACGGTGCCCAGCTCTCGTTCAAGGGCCTGCCGTGTCCCAACATCTTCGCCGGCGGCGAGAACATGCACGGCCGCTATGAGTTCGTCTCCATCCAGGCTATGGAGAAGGCACGCGACGTCGTTGTCAACATCTGCCGCCTCGTGGCTGAGTGAGCTCACGCCAACCTTGACTGAAAAATCATGAAAACCGACAACGGTCGATTGATAGTGATAACAGGGCCGACTGCCTCCGGGAAGTCGGCCCTCGCCGTCGAGGTGGCCCGGAGGTTGGGCACGGAGATAATCTCGGCCGACAGCCGCCAGGTCTTCAAGGGTATACCGATTGTGACCGCCGTCCCTACCCCTGAAGGGCGCGCAGCCGTACGTCACCACCTTGTCGAATTTCTCGAGCTCGACCAATACTACAGCGCGGCCACCTTCGAGGAAGATGCGCTTCGGCTCGCCTCGGAGCTCATTTCAAAAAACGGGACGGCTGTTGTCTGCGGCGGCTCAATGATGTATGTCGACGCCCTCTGTCACGGAATCGACCGCCTGCCGACCATCCCCGACGACATCCGCCGCGGTCTTGACGAAGAATGGAGCGCACGCGGAGACGACTGGCTTCGCTCGGAGCTAAAAAAGCTCGACCCGGAATATTACGTTGTCGTCGACCTCAAGAACATGAAGCGCGTTTTTCACGCGGTGGAGATTATACGAGCAGCCGGACAGACCTATACTTCGCTGCGAACCGGCCGGCGCGTCCAGCGACCCTTCACGATAGAGAAATATGCAATAGGGTGGGAGCGCGAGCAGCTGTTCGACCGCATAAACCGCAGAGTCGAGCTTATGGTGGAAGCCGGACTCGAAGAAGAGGCGCGAAGGGTTTACCCTCTCAGACATCTCAACTCACTGAACACCGTGGGACTTAAAGAGATGTTCGCTTGGTTTGACGGCACAATGGGTCGAGAGGAGGCCATAGCCCGAATAGGCAAGAATACCCGAGTCTATGCCAAGAAGCAGCTCACATGGCTCAAGAAAGACGACAGCCTAAGATGGCTGACCCCCGAGTCGGCCCTCAGTCAGATCCTAAAATAAGACCCCGTTTTTGAAACGGGGTCTTATATTCTATGGCCCATGGCCTAACACCTAAATCAGAAATTGTAGCCCAAGGAAAGTGACCACTGTTGATTGGAACCGCCGAGCTCCTTCTCCTTATAGACACGGGTCATACCCGCATAATAGTGAAGGCCGGCGTACCACTTGTGGGCGAAGAGAAAGAAGGTGCCTATCTTCATACCGTAGTCCTTCTTCTGCTTGGCCAGCGTCCCGACATTGTACGTGTCCGACGCACCCGGAATGACCACCACCCCTTGGTCATCACCGATAGAGACCGGAGTGGGGGAGATGGAGGCCGAATTGTGGTGCGAGCCTATCCTCCAAGAGAAATAAGGACCCGCCTCGACACTCCACCGCAGGTTGTCGTTGAGGTTGAAGTTTATCTGCACCGTCACGGGGATTGAGAGGTAGGACATCGTGTAGTGGCCCATCTGTCCGGTCTGTGACGAGGCGCTGACCGCATAGTTGCCCGAGCGCAGCTGATAATAGAAACCGGGCTGCACAGAAAGGAAATCGAGAATTCCGAGCGGAACGTCGACACCGAGCTGGAAACCGGTGCCCCAACCGGAGGTGCTCCAGTTGGAGAAGCAGTCACGGTCGATGGTCTGAGTAGAGGTGTTCAGACCGGCACGCACACCGACCTGTATAATTTCCGGAGCCGGAGCGGTCGAAAAGAAAGCGGCCTCGGCAGACGGTACGAAGGCGCATAAAAGCAGCAGAAAGGGGAGAATACGTTTCATTCAGTTCAGAAGTCAGTTTATGTCAGAAGTCAGAGTTATGAGTTGAGAGGTGGAGCGTCGCCCCCGTGAAGCGCGGGGGTGGTGAGACAAAATTAGTGAAAAAAATTGGGAGGTGAAACAGCTTTGTATTAATTTTGCAGTTCAAAGAAAGAACCAACTTGAACAAGCGCCATAAAGACATGGTAAAACTCAACACTAACGCATTGATGGCCAACGCAAAGGATTATGTCTTCATAATCCTGGGCCTGTTTCTATACGCACTCGGATTCACCGCCTTCATCCTTCCCCACGAGGTCGTCATGGGCGGACTGGCCGGTGTCGGCACACTCGTCTATTTCGCCACAGCCGGCAAAGTGTCGGTCGGTGTCACGGTCTATGTGGGCAACCTCATCCTGCTCTCGATAGCCTACAAGATAGTCGGGAAGACCTTCGTCCTGCGCACCATCTTCGGCGCGACCATAGTCTCGGTCATGCTGGCCTTCCTCGAGAACGTCTTCATGGGGATGGAACATCCGCTTATTGAGGACATATCGATGAGCGTCATCCTCGGCGGCATCCTCTGCGGAGTCGGTGTCGGCACCATCTTTATCCACAACGGCTCGTCGGGAGGCACCGACATCATCGCCGCCATGGTCTCCAAGGTCAGCAACGTCTCCATCGGCCGAACGATGATGTTTGTCGACGCCCTCATCGTCACCAGCTCCATCTTCCTTCCATACGACGGCACCCTCTCCGAGCGTCTCGAGGCCCGTGTCCCCATCATGGTCTACGGCTTCGTGGTGACGTTCATCATATCGTACTTCGCTGACCAGGTCATCAACTCCAACCGCCAGGCCACCCAGTTCATCATCTTCTCCATTAAATGGGAAGAGATAGCCAACGCCATCAACAATGAGGCGCACCGCGGTGTTACAGTACTGGACGGAATGGGATGGTATACCAAGAAGGACATGAAGATCCTCATGGTCTGGTGTCGCAAGATAGAGTCGGTGACCATCTTCCGTATTGTCAAATCCATAGACGACAACGCATTCATCACCCAGGGCGCCGTCAACGGCGTCTACGGCAAAGGGTTTGACACCATGCGCATGAAGAAGATAAAAGTAAAGAAATGACAACAAGAAGAAACATCATCATAGCCGTCGCCGCCCTGGCACTTGCCGGGGGCGCCATCCTCGGGTTTCACCATATTCCGGCCTCGGCCAGCGAGGCCGTCGTGACCGAGGTCAAGGCCGAGCCAGCCAAAGAACCGGTCAAGGCCAAGGAAGAGAAACCGATAAAGAAGGTGCTCTTCATCGGTGACTCCATGACCGGATGGATGGCCGAGCGGCTGAACGCCTACGGTCAGAAAAACGGCTTCGAGGTCGCCACGATAGTATGGGACGGCAGCACCCTCAAGAAGTGGGGGAGCACCGCCAACCTCAAGAGCAAGATAGATGCCCAGCAGCCCGACGCCATCTTCGTCTCCTTAGGCCTCAACGAGCTGTTTGAAGCCAATCCCGAAGCGCGTCTCGGAGGGTCGCTGAAAACCATCCTCAACGCCTTCGGCGATACCCCCTATCTCTGGATAGGTCCGCCGACATGGCCCGGCCACAAAGAGGGGGCCAACTTCAATCGCTGGATGACCGATAAGCTCGGCGCGGACCACTACTTCCGCAGCGACCACCTTCAGCTCGAACGCCAGTCCAAGTCAAATCCCCACCCTTCGCGGAAAGGCATAATCCAGTGGATGGACGAGGTCGTGCAGTGGATACCAGCCAACACAGCCCTTAATTTCCAATCGCTTGACAAGCCCGGAGCCGCGGAGATGAGCCGAGGGAAGGTGTTCATATACAAGCGGATGAAAGAGAGTTTATGAAGAAAAGAATACTGCCGATATTCCTGATGGGAACGTCGGCTTTATTTACTCAGGCCGAGACGCTCTCCGCCCTTTCCACAAAGGGAGGCGAGGCCGTGCCCGACACCGTCACGTGGGAGCTCCCGGGCGTCGCCGTCACGTCTATCAAGAAGCTCACCGCCGGATATGACGACGAGTCACTGACCGTCCTCACCCACAAGACTATCGAGCGGCTCGACCTCAGCGACATCAAGCAACTGTCAGCCCTCGCTCCGAACTTCTATATGCCCAAGTACGGGTCGGCCATGACCTCGACCATCTACGTGCGTGGACTCGGAACACGCATAGACCAGCCCGCAGTCGGCTTCAACCTCGACAACGTCCCGCTGCTGAACAAAGACAACTTCGACTTCCAGCTCGCCGACGTCGCAAAGATGGAGGTAATCCGCGGTCCGCAGAATATCCTCTACGGCCGCAACACCATGGGTGGACTCATAAACGTCTCCACGCTCTCCCCGCTCAACTATCAGGGCATCCGCGGCAGCGTCCTCTACGGCACACGCAACACATGGCGGTTCCACCTCGGCGCCTATCAGAAAATCCGTCAGCGCGTCGGACTCTCACTCACGCTCTACGGCGGAGGAACCGACGGCTACTTCCGCAACAGCTTCAACGACTCGAAGGTCGGCGCCACCACCAACTTCGGCGCGCGACTGAAAACGGTCTGGCAGACCAAACGCGGACATACGCTCCAGAACTCTGCCTCGCTGTCGTATACCCGTCAGGGGGGCTACCCCTACGAGGCGGTCGCGACCGGGAAGATAGCATATAACGACACCTGTTTCTACCGCCGTCTGACCTTCATAGACGGCCTCACGGCCAAAGGAGACGTCGGTAATGTCAACCTCTCGGCCATAGCCTCTTTCCAGTACCTGAACGACAACCTGACGCTGGACCAGGACTTCCTACCCCTCGACTACTTCACACTCACACAGAAGCGCCATGAGTGGAGCGTGACGGCCGACTTTGTTGCCTCGTCACGAAAGCCCTACGGCGGCGTCTACAACTGGCTCGCAGGCATCTTCACCTTCGGCCGGCGCACCAACATGCACGCCCCGGTGACCTTCTTCGACTACGGCCTCACACATCTGATAGAGAACAACGCCAACTCGCTCAACCCGCACTATCCCGTCCGATGGGACGAGCGTAACCTGCTTCTCGACAGCGAATTCATGATGCCCGTTCGCGGAGTCTCGCTCTATCACGAGTCCGTCGCCCGCCTATCGGACTGGACCCTGACCTTCGGACTGCGCTGGGACCTCGAGCAGACTCAGATAAACTACCGCAGCCGGACCAACACGAGCTACACCATCATGGACGCCACCGGCGACACGCCCGTCCCCTGGCGACCCGGCGTTAAAATCGACATAGACGACAAAGGGAAACTATCGCGTACCTACAACCAGCTGCTCCCCAAACTCTCGGTTTCCTACCGGCTCCCCTCAACTCTGGGCAACGTATACGCAACCGTGACCAAAGGATACAAGTCAGGCGGTTATAACACACAGATGTTCAGCGACGTACTCCAGCAGCGTCTGATGGGTCAGTTAGGCCTCACCGAGAACTACAACGTCGACGACATCATCACCTACCGGCCAGAGAAGATATGGAACTACGAAGCCGGGGCTCACCTCAGCTTCCTCGACGGTCGGCTGACCGGAGACGTATCGCTATTCTGGATAGAATGTCGCGACCAGCAACTGACGATGTTCCCCGAAGGTAGCATCACGGGCCGAATCATGGCCAACGCCGGGCGCTCACGCAGCCGTGGGGTCGAACTGGCCGCCACCGGATTGCCCGGAGCCGGGTTCATGGTCCGAGCTTCCTACGGCTTCACCGACGCACGTTTCACTCACTTCAAGGACAGTCACGGCGACTACACGGGCAAGCATGTCCCATACTCTCCGCTCCACACCCTCTGGGTCGGTGGCAACTGGGAGAAATCGATGCCCGGGCGTTTTATAGAAAACATATCGGTAGTGGCTGACGTCCACGGAGTAGGCCCCATCTGGTGGAACGAAGAGAACAGCCTCCGCCAGAACTTCTACGCCCTGCTCGACGCCTCTGTCAGCGCCACCCACGGCCCCGTCACCGTAGAGCTGAGGGCCAGCAACCTCACCTCGACCGATTACTCCACCTTCTACTTCGTCTCCATCGGCAACGCCTTCCTCCAGCGCGGCGACGGCTTCGGCCTGACGGCCTCCGTCAAATTCCGCTTCTGACCGCCGGTGAAACTCCGTAGTTTCTGCAACAAAAGATGGGCATAAATGTTGTAATTATGTGGAACATGTATTAACTTTACGCGCCATAACGTAATGGGTATGACAGAAAGAATTGAAGAAATAGGAAGGCTTTTTAAACAGCGTCGAAAAGAACTTGGCCTTACCAGAGAGCAGTTGGGCGAGAAAGTCGGTATGTCAACATCTGAAATCTCAAAGATTGAGAACGAGATAGGACAAATGTTCACTTCTCTCCATAAATTGTCAGATGGTTTGGATGTGACGCCACACGTTGAATTAAAACCAAAACAGTCCGTTTCTACAGATATGGTACATTATATCGTCATGTGCCTTGGCCTTTTTGCGCATAAATACAACCTGACAAGGAAAGAGGCATGCAACTATCTGTCACGTTTCAAGGGTCTTGACTTTGCCATTCGCAACTATGAAGCTGAACATCAACTCTCCCTACAAGAGTGTGTAGAGGATATGGCAGCCATCTGTCAAAGAAATGGAGGGGCAGTGTCATGATTCTATATCACGGATCCAATCAGCCTATATATAAAATTGATCTGTCCCAAGGAAAGAAATTCAAGGATTTCGGTCAGGGTTTCTATACGACTCATCTTAAAGAACAGGCTCAATATTGGTCAAAAAGAATAGCGGACCGCTTTGGAGGAGCTCCCACGGTAACCGAATTTGAGTTCGATCTTGACGGAGCGTTAACCTCAGGTTTGAATGTGAAAGTTTTTGATGAGCCTGATATAGAGTGGGCATTATTTGTGATGGCCAACCGAAATCAGTCAGGAGAAGAATTTCATCACGACTATGATATTGTGATCGGTCCGGTGGCAGATGATAAAATGGCTCGTCTATTCGGTCTTTATGAGATGGAGATTATTGACCTCGATGCAGTCGTGGCTGGATTGATATATAAGAATATAAATTCACAATATTTCTTCGCAACAGAAGAATCACTTAGATACCTGAGACACTTATGAATACTAGGGATAGTAATTTTGATTTCCTTGTCGATTATATAACCACTCGCGTGGCACAAGGGATAATGCGAGACCAAAATATTGAACTAGAAGAAGCATTACTTCAGTTTCATAATTCGGAGACTTTCGAAAAACTATGTGAAAAGGGTACTGACCTCTATATAGAGAGCCCCGCTTATGTTCATGAATTGTTTAAAGATGAACTCCGTCTTGGTTCGTTGTGCGGCTTGACTGAGTAAGGAGAACCATCACTCTTTAACATTGAACAATGGTGGAAGGATAATCTTAATCAAATTTTCTGCCTCCGTATCGTTCGTTGGCCTCTGCTCACTTAAGAACTTACGTAGTACTTTACTATGGTCCCAGGTTTTGGAAAGTAGAGAAATTTCCTGTTCTTTCGTAATTTGGAGAAAGAGTCTGATATATTGTGGATAGCGTTTCATGATATCATCTGCAAATTGTACATATTTATTATAGCCGAATCCCACGACAAATTTCACCTGCAAAGAAAGGAAGACGCAGACTGCCATCCAATTCGAGACACTTTTTCTTACGCCATGAAAGATATTTCCGGTAACTGGCTCCTTCCTGCTCACAAATCTTTTTCAAAGGCATCTCGCCTCTGAACTGCTCGGCCAGTTCATGGAACTGGGTAAAATCAATTGCAGCCATAATTCTAATGTTGAAATTATGACGACAAAGATAATACTCACCTATTTAACCCCCTCGCGGAGTTTGGGACGTTTACGGAGTAATACATCTATTGTGTATCTTTGGTCCGGAGTTAGGTGTCTTTATTTCATTATAACAACTCAAAGATAGTTAATTCCAAGGAGACTTCGGTCTCCTTTTTTTTTGTGTTGCAGTAAGAATATTTGGCAAAAGTTACCTTGTACCGGGGTTAAGATCGCTTGGCGGGGAGGGGCTGTGGCCTTGTGAAGCCCCATTCCCGCCAAGCGCCCTCAACCCCTTCGGCCCAAAGAAGTGGGTGGGCTGACGCATCGAAAAACCCATTGCACTTCTTATTGGAAACTTT
>CAZUAK010000058.1:0-12049 GCA_964618395.1 uncultured Sangeribacter sp. | reverse complement strand
AGCGACCATTTTTTTTAACGCGCTTTGGCTCTCTTTTTAAGAGAAGAAGCACTGACTATCTTGCTGATAATCAGTGCTTCATTCTGCGGAGCGAGCGAGATTCGAACTCGCGATACGCTTTTGGCGTATACACGCTTTCCAGGCGTGCCTCTTCAGCCACTCGAGCATCACTCCTTTGTCGTTTGCGGGTGCAAAGGTAGCAATAAGGTTTGGTTCTTGCAAACTTTTTTACCGTTTGTTAAAGTTTTATGACAATTTTTTTCTAATTTCGCGCCTCGAAAGGGTGTATAGACCCCGTTTCAAAAAACGAGAGGGTGTGCCTTTATTAAATAACGTGCGTGCCCTTATCAAAAAAAGAAGTTTGGGCACAAGCCGTATTTCCGGTGCATTCTTAGATGCACTGAATTTTCGGCTTGTGCCGGAGTTTGTGGATTAAGGCCCCGTTTCTTCAAGCGGGGGCGAAACTTCAAAATCTGAGTGCAGATGAAGAATAGACGTTTTTTCAAGCGTGGCCGTATCGCCGGCGGTGGCCTGGTGGCCCTCACGGCATGTCTGACCGTAGGCTGCGGGGGTGACAAGAACTCGGAGACCGCTGGTGGATTTCCCGGGGCGGCCGCCACGGACCGGGAGAAGGTGGAGTATGTCGCGAAGACATACGGGCCTGATTCTCTGGCGCGTTTTATCTGTTATGGCGCTTTGGGAAAAAGCGCGGAGGGTAAGATAGACTCCCTGGCCATGGCGCAGCTCTATGCCCTGGAGCTGTATGCGGCCGACGAGGAGAAGATTGCGCGCTTTTCACGGACCTTCGACGAGACTGTCGAAGCTCTGCCGCTGGCTGACTCCTACCGTATCACGAAGATGACCGGCATGCTCGACGACACGCAGATGCCGCTCGACTTAGGGCTGCATTACGGGGCGAAGGTCCGCCGCGAGCAGCTCCCGGCCGCGAAGGTGAAATCTGACACGACTGAATTGTCAAAAATGGTAGACGAGCAGTTTTTCAGACTCTTCCGCAAGGCTTTTGAGACTGCCATGAAAAATTAAGACTCCCGTTTTTTTGGATGCATGGGCCTAAAAAATTACAGTTTATCGAAATTTTATTTTGCATAAAAGAGTAGAAAGTTGTAATTTTGCGCTCAAATGTGGTCATAGGCGAAGTTCGTAACGTCTCACCGTCATGCAATTTGACGTGGCCGGAAGGGGACAGAAGCGGAACTCGCCGGGTGAACTAACCACAAGACATTAAGAACGAAATACAGAAATATATCTGCACTTACACCACATGGATTCTCCACAGAATACACAGGATCAGTCAATCGTGGCCGCTGCCAAGCGGAAAGTGGCTGCCTTGCCCGGCCCGGGGATTGATGAGATTCTGAAAAAGACATTGAGCCACTGGCCCTGGATAGCTGCTTCGGTCATCATCCTGACCGGTCTGGCATGGCTTTATCAGGCGCGTATCTCTCCCGTTTACACCCGTTCGGCCCAGATAGCGCTTAAATTCGCACCCGGTCAGGGCTCGTCAGGCTTCTCGGTGGCCACACAGTTCGAGACTTTTGGCCTGTCGAACGGCAACGACAACCTCGTCAACGAGATGTATTATATGAAGAGCCCCGACCTCATGCAGGAGGTTGTGGAGGCTTACGGCATGGACATCAGCGTCTACAAGCCCTCCATGTTCCGCTCCGATCTCGTCTACGGTTCGTCGTGTCCCGTCATCGTCAAGCTCCCCTCGATGCTTGAGAACGAGTCGGCCTCTTTTGCACTCTCGCTGACAAAAGGCAACACCTATACCGTCACCGACATGTATAAGAACGGCTCGCCCTGCGAGGGTTTCAAGGCCACCGGAACATACGGCAAGCCCCTGTCCACCCCGATAGGTGAGGTGCTCATCTCGAAGAGCCCCTACTTCACAGACCGATATGCCAGCAACCTCGAAGTCTACCGCACACCCATGAAGGCAGCGGCGAAGCACTTTGAAGCTGAGCTCACTGTCCAGAAAGAGAAGGCGGCAGAATTCGGTTCTATCGTCAACCTGACCGTCAACGACGCCAGCGGCCAGCGCGCCGCCGACATCCTCAACGGTATCTTAGAGGCCTATAACCGCGCCAACGCCCGCGAAAAGCAGGAAGTGGCAGCGGCGACCACCAACTTCATCAACGAGCGACTCGCCCTCATAGAGCGTGAGCTCGGCAGCGTGGACTCCGACATCTCCTCGTTCAAGTCACAGAACCTGATGCCCGACGTGTCCCAGACCGCCTCTCTGGCCATGAGCGAGAACGCCCAGACCACCCAGGAGCTCCTCGGCCTCAACAACCAGCTGCAGATGACCCGTTACCTGAGAGAGCACATCATGTCGAACTCATCGAACGACCGTGTGCTCCCCTCCAACACCGGTATCGGCAACACCAACATCGAAGGTCAGATTGCACAGTACAACACTCTGGTCATCCAGCGTAACTCACTCGGCTCGTCAGGCTCAGAATCGAACCCGGTCATCGCCGACATCGACAGCAGACTGTCTCAGATACGCTCCAACATCATCACCTCTGTTGACAACCAGCTCCAGAACCTGAGCCAGCAGATACGCACCCTCCAGGGCTCGCAGCATCAGCTGACCGCGCAGCTGGCCGCCAACCCCAACCAGGCGCGCTACCTTCTGAGCGTAGAGCGTCAGCAGAAGGTCAAGGAGTCTCTCTATCTCTTCCTGCTTCAGAAGCGCGAGGAGAACGAGCTCTCACAGGCATATACATACGACAACTTCAGAGTCGTCAAGCGTCCTGACGGCCCCGCCGGCCCCATCGCTCCGGACCGCACGCGCATCATCTGGATTGCGTTTGTCGTAGGCCTCGTGCTCCCCTTCGCCTGGACATACGTGACCGAGGTGCTGAACACCCGTCTTCGCGGTCGCAAGGACCTTGACAACCTCACGGTGCCGATGCTCGGCGAGATACCCGAGGTGCGCACTCCGAAGGGCCGCAAGGTCAAGAACCCCGGCATCGTCGTCAACTCCGGCGGACGCGACATCATCAACGAGGCGTTCCGCGTTGTCAGGACCAATCTGCGCCTGATGACCACCGCGGACCAGACCAACCGCACCGAGAAAGGTGCCGAGGTGCTCATGACGACATCGTTCAACCCCGGCTCTGGCAAGACCTTCCTGACGATGAACATGGCGATGAGCCTTGCTCTCAAGGGCGAGCAGGTGCTTGTCATCGACGGCGACATGCGCCGTACGAAGGCCTCCGGCTTTGTCGGCACTCCGTCTCACGGCCTGTCTGACTACCTGACCGGCAAGACCAACGACTGGGAGAGCCTCGTATGCAAGTCAGAACTGAATCCCGACCTGAGCGTGCTCCCCGTCGGCACCATCCCGCCGAACCCCACCGAGCTGCTTGAGAACGGACGCTTCCAGAAGATGATTGCCGCCGCCCGCAAGCACTACGACTACATCTTCATCGACTGTCCGCCGTTGGATATCGTCGCCGACGCGCGCATCCTCAACCCGTGTGTTGACCGCACCCTGTTCGTTGTCCGCACCGGCCTCCTCGACCGCTCGATGCTCGAGACCCTCCAGAACCTCTATGACGACAAGGAGTGCGTAAATCTCTGCGTGCTCATCAACGGCACCCCCATCGAGGTTTCTACATACGGCGCACGTTACGGAAACCGTTATTACGGCCGCTACTACTCATACGCATACAGCAAATAACCACCGCTCATGAAACGAATAATCAACTATCTTCTTCTTGCTGTCGCTGTCTTCTCGCTGGCATCGTGCACGCCGAAGGACATCGTCTACATGAAAGACTTCGACGCAAACGACATCGCGAAAGTACGTGCGCAGCAGCGTCTGACCGCTCAGCCCGATGACAGGATAGCAGTTTACGTATCGTCAAAGGACCCCTCACTGGCAGAGGTCTTCAATCTGATGACCAGCAGCCGGTCGATGACCAACCGCACGACGGCCACTTCGGGTCCCGGTTCTAATGTGAGCTACAACAGCACCGGCAACAACACGCTGACCTACACCGTGCTGACCGACGGCACCATCGACTTCCCCATCCTGGGCCGCATCAAGGTCGAAGGCAAGACCCGCCAGGAGATCGCCCAGCTGATTCAGAACCGCCTCGTGAGCGAGAAGCTTCTGACCGATGCAATCGTCACCGTAGACTTCACCAACGCCACCATCTCTGTTCTCGGTGACGTGAAGAACCCCGGTGAATACCTCATAGACAAAGACAACCTCACCATATGGCAGGCCATCGCGAAGTCTGGCGACCTCAACATCACCGGTCTGCGAACCAATGTGCTCGTTGTCCGCGAGGAGGATGGAGTTGACCGCGCATACCGTCTCGACCTGACCAACACCGAGGCCACCATGCAGAGCCCGGCATACTACCTCCAGCAGAACGACATCGTGTATGTCGAGCCTAACAACATGAAGAAGCGCTCTGCCAACGTCAACGGCAACAACGTGCTATCCGTTCCGTTCTGGATGTCGGCCGCTTCGTTCGTTACTTCGATGGCCGTGCTCATCTACAACGTGGTACATAAGAACTAAGGCCAACCTGAAAAATCAGGGGATGCGCCGGTCTGGAAACAGAGGACTGAGACGCTCCCGGCCTATTGGTTCAGAGCCCGTAAATAACAAAATTTAGTTGAAAGTACGTGATGGATCCGGAGTTAACCGACAGGCCTCTCCGGGTCCATTTTCATATACCAACAGCCCCAAGACATGGAACAGTATTTAGCCTACTGCAGGACTTTCGCACCACTCCTTTTGGGAGTGGTGGGGGTATACTGCCTGTTTATCTGGTGGCCTCCGCTGCGCCTCCATTATAGACGCGAAGCAATATACTCCCGGATGTCCCTGGGTCTGGCCCTGTTGATTGCGGTGACGCTCATTGTCTGGATTACCTTTTGTCCTGTCCCCTGGGGTACTGACATAGACCGCGACTGGTACTGTACAAACTTCCGCATGAAAGAGTTGGGGGTGCGGGGCCTCAGGGAATCCTTGGCCAACGAGCCGGACTATTTCTGGCAACTTTATACCTATGGGTGTTCGCAGGTGATGAGCTACCGGGTGTGGCTGCTGATAAACGCGACTATCTATATAGGCAACTATCTTCACGCCGCCTACAGACTCAGCCCCACGAAGACCGTTACCCTCTTCATCGCCTGTATCTGCGGGTTCGCCTTCTCAAGTTACGGAATCAGCGCCATACGATGCGGCATAGGTATATCGTTCATGGTGCTCGCTTACACTTATCCGCGGAGCTATTGGAAAGCGGTCGTCTGCATGGTGCTCGCTGTGTGCTTTCATCTCACCATGCTCATACCGGCTGTGTGCTATATCATAGCCATCTTGTTTGTGCCTCAAGTTGGCTCAAATACGGAGACCGGTGAAACATCTGTGGAACTCCCTGCTACACCTCCTGAGAAGGAAACGAGAGGAGAGGGCGGACAAAATTGGTGGACCATGCTTCCTAAAGGTGTCAGGACATGGGCCGCAATCTGGGTGGTCTGCTTCTTCATATCGCTGTTTTTCGGGCAGGCGATACTGGAGGCCCTCGTCAGTCGCGTCGTAGCCCTCAGCCGCTTTGAATACATGACGAATCCGGAGCTCATGGCAGAGTTGGGTATTGAGTACCGTACAGGATTCCGCGTGGACTTCGTCGCCTTCAGCCTTTTGCCCATGGCTGTCGCGGCGGTTTATATATACGTACTTCGCTACCGGTCTCAGATATACTCGCGTTTCATAGTCGGATACTTGGCGGCAAACGCGCTATGGCTGATGCTGATACGCGTTCCCTATACAGACAGGATAGCCTATCTGTCGTGGTTCCTGATGCCGTTTCTGTTCTTCTATCCCCTTGTGGACCGAAAACTGAACCTGCTCTATAAACGGGCCGTGACCGGGGGTGCGCTGTTTCTGGAGGTCATACTGTTCTCATATTTACTGTGACCGCGATGATCAATAACAGAGAGCATTATCAATAACAGAGAGCATTATCTGAAAAAGCACCTTTGAACGAGATGGGAAACGGACCCCTGCTGACAGTCTTCACGGCGACCTATAACCGCGCGCCTCTCTTAGGCCGGCTCTATTCGAGCCTGGTCCGTCAGGAGATGCGTGACTTCGAGTGGTTGATTGTCGACGACGGGAGCACCGACGGGACACGAGAGAAAGCCGTAGCGTGGAGGAAAGAAGGGAAGGTCAATGTCCGATACATCTTCCAGCCTCATGGCGGCAAACACCGGGCGCTCAACCGTGCCCTTGACGAGGCTCATGGTGAGTATCTGTTTATCGTGGACAGCGACGACTGGCTCGCAGACGACGCCCTGACAGCCGTCAAAGACAACCTCCCCAAAATCGAAAACCGGGAAGACATCATCAGCCTGCAGTTCCGCACCATGAACCCGAGCGGAAGGGTGATAGGCAGTCAGCTGAGCGGAAAACAGTACGAATCCGATTTCCTGTCACTCAGGGAAAGGGATGGTATCAGCGGAGACATGGCCGAGATATTCAAGGTCTCCCTCTTTAGGGAACACTTCCGGTTCCCCGAAATAGAGGGGGAGGACTTCATGCCCGAGGCCATAGTGTGGAACCGCATGGCGAAAGACTACCGGATACTGCTGATAAACAAACCGATATACTATGTAGAGTATCAGAGTGACGGACTTTCGGCCAAGATAGTAGAGAAGCGCCACGGCTCGCCCGAAGGGGCCACGATGTACTATCGCGAACTGAGCGGAAACCGCAAGATACCCTTTTACCGGCGCTGGAGGGCTGTCATCAACTTCTGGCGCTTTGCCCGCAAAGAGGGAGGCACCGGTCCTGAAAAAGCCCCGCTCGTAGGCACGGTCCTGTGTGCGATAGGGAGGTTGATGAAACGGCACGACATGGAAAAAAGAGAAGAAAAAGACAATAAGGGGAAAGGGAAATAAGTTAACACTGAAGGAAGCGGCACCTCTTAGACCAGTTTTTTGGAAACATAGTCTAAAATCGAGAAATTGTTAATTTTCAAGAAAAAGGGTGCTGAACTGACCGTAAGACCTGACCAATAAACGAAAAATGAAGGTGATAAAGGTTCTTCACGTAATCACGACTCTCCATGCCGGCGGTGTGGAGAAGCTGATGGTGGAGCTTCTGCCTCTGATAAACGGGAAGGGGATACAGGCTGACCTGATGGTCTTTAACGGCACGCGCACCTTCTTTTTTGACAAGCTCGAAGAGGCCGGAATCAAAATTTTCGCCGGAGACCCCGGCACCTCCGTATACAGTCCGCTCAACATCGTGAAGTTGCGCAAGCTGATGGGGGACTATGACATAATCCACACCCACAACTCATCGCCCCAGATATTCGCCTCCATATCCTCGCTCGGGTCGAGCGCCTGTCTGGTCACCACGGAGCACAACACATTCAACCGCCGACGTCAGAATAAGGTCCTGAGCCGGCTTGACAGATGGATATACAGACGCTATCACAAAATCACGTGCGTCTCCAAAGAAGTAGAACACAAACTCCGCGAGCATATCGGACCCTCCAGGGCACGCGACATCGTCACGATATACAACGGGGTGGACATCGAACCGTTCCGACTGGCCAAGGCCTCCGAAGAGCTGAACGTCTACCGCCAGGCCCACGGCGACGTAAAGCTGCTGATGATGGTGGCCGGCTTCCGTAAGCAGAAAGACCAGGAAACGCTCATCAAGGCCATGGCTTATCTGCCCGAGAACTATCACCTCATGTTTGTCGGCAACGGCGAGATGCAGCAGGTCTGCCGCTCGTGGGTCCACGACCTCGGACTCGAAGACCGGGTTGTCTTCATGGGGCGCAGGAACGACGTGGCCGAATTGCTCAAAGGGGCCGATGTCTCCATCCTCTCCACACACTACGAAGGATTCGGACTGGCCGTGATAGAGAGCATGGCCGCCGGAGTGCCGATGATACTGACCGACGTCGACACGCTACGCGAGGTCGCCGGAGACGCCGCCATATTTGTCCGGCCGGGCGACTCCGTCCGTCTGGCCGAAGAGGTGAGGAACGTCGTCGAAAATCCCGAGCTGCGGAAAAGGCTCATTGACAAAGGCCAGAGGAGGGCGGACCGCTTCAGGCTCGAGACCATGGCCAAAGGGTATGTGGAGCTTTACAGGAACATCATTCGCAAGCGCCGCGACCCCCGGGGGCAATAAGACGCGTTTCTGTGCGTTTATGGATAAGAAGACGCGTGAAGAACAGGCGTCTGACGATAAGACAACCCTTGAAGTCGTGATGACTCCGAAGGGTCTCTTTCAACTGACACTCAGCATGAACAGAACCATTCTTAAAGGAGCGGCGGCTGTGGCCATGATGGCCACAGTTCTCCCGGCATTCTCCCAAAACGACATAAAGGATAACGACTTCAACCCGGTGAACACCGGTGTGACCACGCTCAGCATCACCCCCGACGCGCGAGGCAGCGCGATGGGCAACCTGGGCGCGGCCACCGACCCCGACATGAACGCCCAGTTCTGGAACCCGTCGAAGTATGCCTTCGCATACTCCACCGGCGGCGTCGCCCTCTCCTACACCCCGTGGTTGAGAAAGATTGTCAACGACATCTTCCTCGCCGACCTCACCGGCTACTGGAAACTCGGCTCGCAGGACAACCAGGCCCTTTCCGCCTCGCTTCGTTACTTCTCTCTCGGCGAGGTGACGCTTCAGGGTCAGACCGGTCCCTCGGTCCAGACCATCAACCCCTATGAGTTCGCCTTCGACCTCGGATACTCGCGCAAACTCTCCGAGAAGTTCTCGATGGGGGTCGTCCTGCGTTACATCCTCTCCGACCTCTCGTTCGAGGACTCCGCCTCTGGCGACACCAACACCGCCGCCTCGGCCTTCTCAGCCGACCTCTCCGGATATTTCGTGACATATCCCATGGTCGGCAAGTCGGAGTGTCAGTACTCCTTCGGTTTCGACATCTCCAATATCGGCTCGAAGGTCAGCTATGACCATGGCGCTACCTACGCCTTCCTGCCGACAAACCTGAGGATAGGAACGAACTTCATGTTCCCCGTGGCCGACTACAACACCATCTCCATCGGCCTCGACCTGAACAAGCTGCTCGTGCCGACCAAGCCCCGTCTCAAAGACTATACCTCGAAGATAGGCCAGCCCGGCGGATACGAGGACCAGGCAGCCGCCGAAGCCGCCTGTGACCAGGCGACCCAGGACTGGTATGACCAGTCTCCCATCTCCGGCATCTTCAAGAGCTTCTATGACGCTCCCGGAGGATTCAAGGAGGAGCTCCAGGAAATCAACGTCTCCGTCGGTCTCGAATACGCCTATAACCAGCAGTTCTTTGTCCGCGCCGGCTATAACTACGAGAACGCCAACAAAGGTGGCCGTTCCTACTTCGGGTTCGGTGCCGGCTTCTCGCTCAACGTCGTGAAACTCGACGCCTCCTATATGCTGGCGACCGCGCAGAGCTCGCCGCTCGACCAGACACTGCGCTTCACGCTCACCTTCGACATGGACGGACTGCGCGACCTCCTCGGCAAGAGACGCTGAACGGGCAGTAGACGTCAGTAAAAACAGGAACGTAAGCATACCCTTAAAAACAGAATACAATTTCAATCTTAAGGGTCAATCACTCAAAACATAGAGGATATCGGGAAACCAATGCTCAACGAAAAACAGCAACGTGCGGTCGAAGCGACAGAAGACCGCGTAAGGGTAGTGGCGGGTGCCGGCTCGGGTAAAACGAGGGGGCTCGCCCATCGTTTTGCGTATCTGGTAAACGATATCGGCATCGCACCCGGGAACATCCTTTGCCTGACATTCACCAACAAAGCCGCCCGCGAGATGAAACAGAGAATCTCCGGCCTCGTAGACGGCGGCAGCGTGAATGACTTTGTCTGCACCATCCACAGCTTCTGCGTCAAGTTCCTCAGGCGCGAAATCTACAGGATAGGTTATCCCAAGAACTTCCTGGTCATCGACGAGGCGGACTGCAAGGCCCTGGCCGCGCAGGCCATGGTCGAGTTCGGAATAGACCGCAAGAAGACCACCGCCGAGCGGTTCCTGAAGAATGTGGCCGGCGTGAAAGGTGCCGATCCGGCAGCCTATATCGCCGGCATCATCCTTCCCGCCGCTCCCGGTCAGGGGCAGGCCCCGATAATGGACGGCGCCATCGAGAGGTATATCCGGCTTCAGCTCAAGCAATACGCCCTCGACTTCGACGACCTCCTATACTTCACGCTCTACATCCTGGACCACTTTCCCGACGCACGCGAGTACTGGACCGACCTTCTGAACTATGTCATGGTCGACGAAGTCCAGGACTGCTCCGGCGACGACTGGAAGCTGCTGAACGCCATCAGCTCCAAGCACCACAACCTCTTCGTCGTCGGAGACCCCGACCAGGCCATATATCAGTGGCGCGGAGGAAACCCGAAGATTTTCGTCGACTTCAAGGCCGACACGGATGTCATACTGAACGAAAACTACCGTTCGACCCCCGACATACTCAACGTCGCCAACGAGATAATAGACAACAACAAGAACCGCGTTCCCAAAGACCTCTTCACGCGCAAGCCCAACGATGCCGTCCCCGTCTACCGTCACCACAAGGACCAGGAAGAGGAGGCCCTGGGCATCGCCGAGACGATTGACAACGCCGTTAAGGCAGGGGGAAAATACTCGGACTTCGCAGTGCTTTACCGCAGCTCCTTCCTCTCGCGCCCCCTCGAGCAGGCTCTGCTGAAATTCAAGATACCCTATACCGTCTGGGGAGGCATCCGCTTCTTTGAACGCAAGGAGATAAAAGACATCATCAGCTATCTGCGGCTCATCGCCAACGAAGAAGACGACATGGCCTTCACGCGGGTCATCAACCTTCCCTCCCGCAAGTTCGGCGACGCCACGATGAAGAATCTGAAGCTCATGGCCGAAGAGAAGGGGGTCTCGCTGATGGGTGCCCTACGGTACGCCCTCGGCGACAAGGGGTTCAACCGCAAGGAATATTGGGAGTTCGTGCGGCTCATAGACAATGCGCGGGTCGAGGCCGACGTCCTCGAGGTCTCCGAGCTGACCGACTATGTCCTCAACGCCTCCGGACTGGGGGCGATGTACAGGATGGACGAGGAGGAGGAACGTCTGGAGAACGTCGCCGAGCTCATCAACGCCATGAAGGAATTCGAACGCCAGGGGCTGGACAGCGAGGACCGCAACCTCTACTCGTACCTTCAGGAGATAGCCCTCTATACCAACACCGACCACGAGCGCGACAGGGAATGTGTCCGCATCATGACCATCCACCAGTCCAAAGGCCTCGAGTTCCCGACCGTCTTCGTCATGGGGCTCACCGAAGGGGTCTTCCCGAACCACCGCTCCATCCGTGAGCGGCGCAAGGACGGAGAGGAAGAGGAACGCCGGCTGATGTACGTCGCTGTCACCCGCGCCGAGAAGATGCTCTATCTCACGGAGTCCGAAGGGTATATGAACGAAAACGGGGCCTTGAAATATCCCTCGCGGTTCCTGACCGAGATTCCGGAGGGGATGGTCGAGAAAGTGGGCAATCCCGACCCGTCGCTCTTCGAGGGGACGCGCCGGCTCGTCTGGACACTCCAGGAAGACCTCGGGCTGGTCGATGAAGATGTCTGGGCCCCGGGGACAAAGGTCGCGCACAAGGTCTTCGGAGAGGGGGAGGTGATCCGCTACGAGCCGAACTCCCGCTCATACCGGGTTCGTTTCGGCGGCAAGGAGCGGATGCTCATTCAGCGGGTGCTGGTCAAGAAATAAGACCGCCATTTTTTTGAAACGGGGTCTAAGAGACGCGGATTTTTTGGTCGAAAAATTTGCGTAATCGGGTGAAATTTAGTAATTTTGCAACGTTTTCCGCCATGGCCCGACGAAGAGCGGGGGCTACGAGTCTCTGCCGCCCAACGGATCAATTTGAAAATCATCAAGTTAGCAATGTACGCAATTGTAGAAATCAAGGGACAGCAGTTCAAGGCCGAAGAGGGCAAGTATCTGTATGTTCACCACCTCGGCGATGAAGT
>CAZUAK010000057.1:10295-12148 GCA_964618395.1 uncultured Sangeribacter sp. | reverse complement strand
GTTGAACTCTGATTCGTTGCGGTTGTGCTCTGAAAGGTGATGACTGTGTGGTCTTTCAGGATGGCAAACTTGTTCATGTCCATTGGCGATAACTTCTTTACCCCCGGTATGGCGGTTATGTCCTGGCGTTCGGTATTCATTTTAAATTGAGCTTTCTTTGATTTACTTGGGAGTCCGGGGTTGCGCGCCTTTGTTCTGGACAAGGGGCATCAGGGCGTTGAGAAGGAGCATGGTGCCGAGGTAGGCGGCTCCGAGCACGAGGAAGTCCGGACTGATCGGGAATATCTGCTTTACCCAGCCTCCGAATAGATAACTGAAGAACAGCAGCCAGAGGGAGCACTGGACGGTGACACAGAGCGTACACCACCTCTTCGCACGGAACCGCTGGTACCAGATGCTCCAGAATGTGAAGGGGAGGCAGCAGATGTTACACAACGCGAGTGAGGGCAACGCGGACGGGAACATAAGCAAGGCAGCTAAGCTGACTGAGAAGTAGGCGAAGCCGACTTCGCTCCAGCCGAACAGGCCGAAGAATTTCGAGGCCGATGTCTCCAAAATATCGTCACAACCACCTTTTTGGAGCACTCCACAAAAGCGGTCCGCCTTTTTATTCTTTATCTTCAACGACTTCTGTACCAACAAATAGGTCACATACAGTCCGGCGATGTCAATGGCGGCTATGAAATAGGCCGAGACATCCTTATAAAGACCATTGAAGATAAAGGCATAGACCAGCAGGAAGAGTCCGCAGAGGGCCATCACCCATTTCTTGGACTCGGTGAAAAACTCAAGGCGTCGGTGAAGGCCGAGTTCGGGTTCAGCGGCACCCTCCTTAGGATAGGAGACAAAGATATTGCCGTCCCAGGCGGCGAGCAGTTTAGGCAGTGTCGTTGTCTTGCTTTCGCCCAGGCTGAGGTAGTCCACCCGCTCGCCGTCAATTCGGGTGACGATGACGTTACCCCCCTCCGCTCCGGCGGTGTGCAGAATGAAAGGAGGTTTGACTTCGGTGAGCCTGTCTTTATCCGAAAGGAAATAGGCCTCGGAGTCCACCCCGTATTCACTCAGCACCCTCGACAGTCCGAACCAGCTTTTGAACGCCATATTCTTCTCGCGCACTTTAGAGTAAGAGAGAGTATGGGGCACACCGATTACGGTCAGCCAGTCACCGATAAGCGAAGAATCCGGAGAGCGGTAATGAGTATTTACACGCGAACTTGGTGTCATGACTTGCTCAGAGGTTTTTCAGCTGATGGCAGCCTGGATTTTCTGTAACAATACCTCGGCGGGCATTTCGCCGGTTTCGCGCATTACCTCCTTGCCGTCGTCATAGAGAAGGAACGTCGGGAGCGAGTTTACCTTTTCGCGGTCGGCCAGTTCTTCGTTCTTATCGATATCGAACTGGAGCACTTTCAGATTGTCGGCGAACAGAGCATTGATGTCTTCAACGATAGGCATCATTTTTTGGCAATGAGGACACCAAGTTGCATAAAATTCGACGAGAACAACAGGAGCCGATTTGATTTCTTGTGCGTAATCCATAGTATTCAATGTTTAATAATCGTTATTATGCCTAAGAACCGGCTAAGGTCGGTTTCTCGGTTCTATCTAAATAACGTTTGGGCCTCTGCATTGGTTGAGTACCGTCCCTGCTTCGTCGCTGCTTCGTCGTTGCTTCGTCATTGCTTCGTCGTTGCTTCGTCGTTGCGGGTTTGCAACCCGCAACATAACTATATGAGAATGTGCGGGTTGCAAACCCTCACAGACGATTGGAAATGGCGTGCGGGTTGCAAACCCGCACAGACGAAAACGGACGAAAAAAACCGAACGGAACGGACGAAAACGGACGAAAAAAA
>CAZUAK010000057.1:4895-10195 GCA_964618395.1 uncultured Sangeribacter sp. | reverse complement strand
TTTAGGGTTCTTGGGAGAGGGTTTGGAGGATTTTGGCGATCAGGGAGGACTCGTAGCCTCTTGCGAGCAACGAGGTGTAGAGCTTCTGGCGGTCCTTGGGGTCGGTGAGGTCGAGGGAGCGGGCTTTTGAGCGGGCTACGTCGCTGAGGGCTTCGCGATATTCGTCCTCATCTATCCCGTCGAGTGCCTCGCGGATGTCGGCCGAGCTGATGCGCTTGGCAGCCAGGGCCACGGCTATCTTACGCCGGCCCCATTTTGCGAACCGCGCCTTGTCACGCGCGAAGGCCCCGGCATAACGGGCATCGTCTACGAATTTACCCTTGCGGAGGAACGCGAGGACAGATTCTATCTCGTACGCCGGCAGTTGCCAGCGACGCATTTTCGTACGCAGATCATACTCACACTGCTCCGACCGAGCACACAAATCCGCCAGTTTCAGTCGCGCCGCCTCTTCGGTTATCGGTTTACGCTTTCCTATCATGAGTCACGTTTTTTTTAAGACCCCGACCGCGAATCTGGGCTTACGTTCAATGTCGTCAATTATCCTGATGTCAACATAACCCATACCCTTCAGCAGCGTCTTCATCTGCTCGGCATAAAGCGGATTTATCTCGAAATAAATCCGTCCGCCGTCACAGAGACCGACCGTCCCTACAAAAGCGATTCTTCGGTAAAACTTGAGCGGATCGTCATCGGGGACGAACAGCGCGAGTTCCGGCTCGTGCTTAAGCACAATGTCCTCCATATCCCCCTTCTCCTTCTCACATATATAAGGAGGATTGGAGACGATTATGTCGAACGAGTCGGGAGCAGGGTTATACCGGAAGATGTCGTCATCGACAAAATTGATTCGGGTCTTCAGGCGAGCGGCGTTGGCGGCGGCCACCGACAGCGCATCGCTCGACACATCGAGCGCTGTCACCTGCGGAAAACGGAGGTTACGCGCCAGTGCGATGGCGATACACCCCGAGCCGGTTCCCACGTCGAGCACCCGCAGGTCCGACTGAGGATTCTCCTTTAATATAAGCTCCACCAGCTCTTCGGTCTCCGGACGCGGAATGAGTACCGAGGGATTCACATTAAAATCCATTCCGTAAAACCGAGCCGAACCGATGACATACTGCACCGGCATCCCCGCGACGACCTTGTCGATAATTTGGTCGGCGCCGTCCACCCAAACCTGGTCCATCTCAGTCTGGCCGTTGATGACAACGTCGGAAGGAGTCCACCCTTTGAGACGGTCTATAACAATCAGCGCAACCCCCTTGGCCTCGCCGGGAGTATATCCGGCCTTTTCGAGGCGCGACCGCATCCTCGACATCATATCTTTCAGAAGCATAACTAACTCTTTATTTTTGTTGGGAAGCGGTGACACCTATGCCGAACAGGGCGAAGTCGTAGATGGCCGGGTCGTCCGGTCGCCAGCGTCTGAGCGGCTCCATGAGCAGCTCCACGGTCTTGCGGTCGTTGGCGCGTCTGGACACCAGACCAAGGTCGCGGGCTGTGTTCCCCACATGCACATCGAGGGGCACAAAGAGCTTGGACTTCGGGATAGACTTCCAGACACCCATATCCACGATGCCGTCATCGCGGACCAGCCAACGGAGCGCCATGTTTATGCGCTTCAGGGCCGTCTTGTCAAGATTCGTCGGGACGCATTGCGAATTGAACGTGCCCCCGTTTGCATCGGCGAGCACGCCGCCCATAGCGCGTGCGAGCTCCCAAGCCGGAGCCTCGCCCTCCCCTACCCTGAGCGAAGCCGCGAAGGCATCGAGCGAGGGGAAGCGCGAGTATATCTCCCTCAGGCCGCGGAGATAGTACTTCAGGTCACGGGCGAAAAAAGTCCGGTGGATGTTGCGATCATCCGGAAGGTCCTCATACGCGCCGTCCATCGTGAAGTCATACGGCTTATGGTCCATGATTTCCAACAGGCGCTCCGCGTCGCGACATATCATGGTGCGTTTTCCCCAGGCAATGGCCGCCGAGAGAAGAGAAGTGATTTCTATGTCGCGCAGCTCCTCGAACCGACGCGGGAACTGAACCGGATCGTCAGCGATGAAAGCCGGGCTGTTGATTTTCGCAATCTGCTCGTCGAGAAGGGAACGGATATCCTCCGGGGCAGTCTGATAATTAAGGTCCGTCATAGATTGAGTGGGGTCGGTTTAACGGTAGGCAATATAAACTCAGTTTAAGGGTATGCAAATTAAACTCGGTTTAACGTTAAAGTAAACCCCGTTTAACGGTAATAAAGTTAAACTGTGAAGGGCAGGCACTAAAGGTCGTCGGTCACTCGACCCTAATCAGCACCGGGTCTGACTCGCGGTTCATTCGGTCGATAGAGGTGATGGCGAAGGTATGGCCGGAAAGTTCAGCCGGGGTCTCGGCGATATGCACCTTATTCTGCGAGGTGATGGAGACGATTGCCTCCGGGTCGCTCAGCGTCACCTCCTCACCAGGGAAAAACTCATAGAGGGCAAAGCGGACCACATCGTGCTCCGAAGGATGGGCGCCCCGCTCCGGTGCGGTCCACTCCACAAACGTCTTTCCGCCATCGGTTATCACCTTTCCGGAAGTCACCTTCTTCGGCTTGACCTCTGGATTGCCGTAAACCGGGGGGAGCGCGAGCGAGCTCTGGTAGTCAGAGGCCAGACGGTTTGCCACTCCGTTGAGGTTGTCGGTCACCCAATATCCGTGCCACCATATATTGCCCTTCACGTTGGGGAGCTCACGGCTCAGCTTTATCTTGGTGTCGAGCTCGTCTTTCTTGCCTGCCTTCGGGTCAGCCGTCGTCATGGTCTGGCGCACGTCGGTGCCGATATACACGTCTGCGCCCTGCACGTTGTCGTTCCACCACCGGGCAAGATGGCGCGAAGGGGCCACCTCCTTGTCGAGAGGCCAGTAAAGCTGCGGGGCGAGATAGTCGACCCACCCGTTCTGAGCCCAGAGGAGCACGTCGGCATAGAGGTCGTCATAATTCTGAAGGCCGTTGCTCTGCGAGCCCCGGGGGTCGCTCTTCTTGTTGCGCCAGATTCCGAACGGAGACACGCCGAAGCGCACCCATGGCTTTGAGGCCTTGATTGTGCCGTAGAGCTGCTCTATGAGAAGGTTGACATTGTGGCGGCGCCAGTCGTTGCGGTTCATGCCGTTTCCGAACTTGGCGTAAGAGGCATCGTCGTTGAACTTCTTGCCCGCCTCCGGATAGGGATAGAAATAGTCGTCGATATGGATACCGTCCACGTCATAACGCTCAAGGATATCCTCGACCACCGAGCAGATGAAATCGCGGTTCTCACCGTATGCCGGGTCGAAATACATCTTGCCGCCATAACGGACAAACCGCTCCGGGTGTTTGTTGGCGTCGTGCGAGGCGGGGAGAATTTCCTTCGGGTCCGAGGTCACGCGATATGGATTTAGCCACGCGTGAAATTCCATTCCGCGCTTGTGGGCCTCGTCGAGTGTGAACTGCATCGGGTCCCAGGCGGGATACGGGGCCTTTCCGCGCTTGCCCGCCGCCCAGGCCGTCCACGGTTCGAGCTCGGAGGGATAGAAGGCGTCAGCTGTCGGACGCACCTGGAAGATGACGGCGTTGCATCCCGCGGCCTGGAGTTTGTCGAGCTGGTCAACGATATACTTCTTGTTCTGCTCGGTCGTCTTGTTCATATACTGAGACTGGCCGATAATATGGAGCCATGCACCGCGGAACTCCCTCTTCGGGTTGTCCGCGCCGAAAAGGGGGACAACCGCGGAGCTGCAAAACATCGCGGCGGCTATGATTATTTTCTTGAGGTTCATAAGCTACAAAGTTAGCAAAATATTGAATAGGTTGTGCTCCGAACTCATCGTTTAACTTTTTGAAACGGTGACAATGATTTGAAACGGTGTGTAGATTTTCAGTTACAAGTAATTTTCGTTAACTTTGCGCTATATTCAATATATGACCATGACCCAGAAGAGCGAGCGACCGGCTATTTCAGTTATCGTACCGATCTACAATGCGGAGAAATACCTTGTCAAGGCAGTAGACAGCGTTTTGGCCCAGTCAGTCAGTGACTGGGAGCTGCTTCTGATAGACGACTGCTCGACCGACGGTTCGGGAGCCATCTGCCGGAGCCTGGCCGAGTCCGACCCGAGGATCATCCACATCACCCTGCCTGAGAACGGAGGTATCTCGGTGGCACGCAATGCGGGGCTTGACCGCGCGAGGGGGAGATATGTAGTCTTTCTCGATGCAGACGACGAGTATTTTCCCGACGCCTTCCGTGTCTTCATGACCCTCGCCGACAAATATCCCAGAGCGGGCATGATTTGCGGTGAGATAGTCCGCGGCCATGACTTCTCTGACATCATGCTGCCTCAAGAGAGGAAAGAGGCAAAAACGATTATAGACGAGGCCGAACTCACCTCGGGGCTCGAAGCACTCGAGAGCATGCTCTATCAGCGCGGAAAGCCCGACCACTCGGCTTCGGCGAAGCTGTTCAAGGCTTCGCTGTTCAACACGGTCCGCTTCACCCCGGGCGTATATTTCGAGGACATGGAGATTTTCCCGCGACTGCTCCGGGAGACGCGTCAGGTCATCCTCAGCCGTGAGCCGGTCTATTTTTACCGTCAGAATCCGTCAAGTTTCCTGAACTCCCCGAGTCCCTCGCGGCTCGATGCGATGAAAATCACCGACGCCATTCTCGACGATGTCCGCAGGTATGAACCCGAGCATGTCGCCGGGGCGCGGAACCTCCGTCTGAGCGCCCACTTCACCTCGTTCTTCATCGCCAGCATACTCGGCGACCGCGAGAATGCCGACAAGGCGTGGCGGGTAATCAGGGACGAACGGCGCGAGGCACTCTCGGACAAGAACGTCAGGCTCAAAAACAAGGCCGGAGTACTGCTCAGCTACCTCGGGCGCCCCTTGATGACCGCCATCGGCACAAAACGGAAGAAATACCATTGACCTTCCGGAGAAATCAGGCAGGAAACGCAACCTGTCTGAACATGACCCGGTTAAAGAACGACAGGTGATGAAGGAGTCAAAAAACGTTCAACCTACCGACGCGGTTGCCAGCCCATCCGTCTCGGTGATAGTGCCGGCCTATAACGCGGAGAAATACCTCGAAGAGGCTGTGGGCAGCGCCACCGGGCAGGGATTCGACGGTCTTGAGGTCATCATCGTCGATGATGCCTCGACCGACTCCACACCCGATATTGCCACTAAGCTCGCCGACGAAAATAAAGATATTGTCAAGGTCATACGCCACGACAAGAACCGCGGGCTCGCGGCTGCACGAAACACCGGCCTCGACCATGCA
>CAZUAK010000057.1:0-4795 GCA_964618395.1 uncultured Sangeribacter sp. | reverse complement strand
GTCATCGACCACTCGGCTTGGGGCAAGCTCTTCAGACGCACGCTCTTCGACCAGATCCGCTTCAAGGAGGGGACATGGTATGAAGACCTCGAAATCTTTCCCCGGCTCATGGAGAAGGCCCGCAAAGTGGCCGTCATCCCGCAGTTTGTCTACTTCTACCGTCAGAACCCTCAGAGCTTTGTCCACACATGGAACCCGGGTCGCCTCGACTCGATGAAGGTCAGCGAGGATGTGTTGTGCTTTGTCGAATCCTCGTTCCCCGCCCTCATCCGCGCCGCGCGCAGCCGCCGGCTCAGCGCCTGTATGGCGACTTTCATTTTAGGGCGTCGCCACAAGGAAACCGAAGTCGCCGACCATGCCTGGCAGGTAATCCGTAAGGAAAGGAAAGAGGCCCTTTCAGACCCTGACGTCAGGCTGAAAAACAAATTTGGATTGCTGCTGAGTTATTTCGGACAGCGGCCGATATTGCTTTTGTCACGCCTGTTCAAAAAATACAACTGATACAAAAATTCAAAAAATACTACTGACACCAAAAAACACAACTGAAAATGAGAATGGACGGACGCCGCCGGAGCGGCAATGTTGATGACAGACGCGGCCTGAGCGGAGGTGGCCGCAAAGCCATAGGCGGCGGAATCGCCGGAATCGTGGTGGTGGCTATCATCACCCTCCTCTCCGGGGGGAGCATCACCGACGTTTTACATAACCTCTCCTCCTCGGGGCAGCTCCAGGGTTTGACCACACAGGAGCAGACCGCAGCCCCGCACACCGCCGACGCCGAAGAGGAACGTCTCGCGGAGTTCACCTCACAGGTACTCGCCGGCACGGAAGACGTCTGGACGCGGGAGTTCCAACGCCGTGGATGGGGAGAATACAAATGTCCGAAATTAGTGCTTTTCTCCGGCTCGGTGCGTTCAGGCTGCGGCAATGCCACGTCACAGACCGGCCCCTTCTACTGCTCCGCGGACCAGACGGTGTATATAGACCTTGACTTCTTCAAGCAGATGAAGAAGACGATAGGAGCCGACGGAGACTTCGCCTACGCCTACGTCATTGCGCATGAGGTCGGCCACCATGTCCAGTACCTGCTCGGGACACTGACCGAGGCACACGACCGCATGGCGCGCGTGAGCGAGACCGAGGCCAACAAGATAAGCGTGCGCCTCGAGCTTCAGGCCGACTTTTATGCCGGAGTGTGGGCGCACCAGGACAACGAGATGTTCAACTCGATAGAAGAAGGAGACATCGAGAACGCCATCAACGCCGCCTCAAAGATAGGCGACGACTATCTGCAGAAGCAGGCCTACGGCTATGAGATACCGGACAGCTTCAACCACGGCCGCTCACAGCAGCGCGTAAAGTGGCTCTCGCGCGGCATCCAGACCGGAGACGTCACCTACGGCGACACCTTCACCCCGGCCTACTCCCAGCTCTGACGAAGCGGCGGGAGGATATTCGCACCCTGACCTCTAAAACCTAAAGCCAAAACCTGTACCCTAAAACCTATAGCCTGAAACCTAAAACCTACCACCTACTCCACTGACAGCTCGCCCCGGAGGGAGGTCTGCATTCCACGGCCGACCTTCTCGGGCGAGAGACCGAGGCCGAAGAGGTACATGAGCTTTGTGATGGCTGCCTCCGAGGTCATGTCATGGCCGGCAACGATGCCGGCCTTGCTCATTTCCAGGCCGGTCTGATAGCGCTCCGGGAGCACCATGCCGTCGGCACACTGGGTCACGTTGACGATGACCACGCCACGCTTCACGGCATCCTTCAGTGCGTCGAGGAACCACGGCGCGTTCGGGCCGTTGCCGGCGCCGAAGGTCTTCATCACAACTCCCTTCAGGCCGGGGGCAGAAAGGACATGGGTCACCATCTCCTTCGTTATGCCCGGGAAAAGGTCGAGGAAGATGACAGACGTGTCCATGTCCGAATGGACGGTCAGGGGACGCTCGGTGAACTCCTTTCTCAGCGCATCCTTATTATATGTGATTTCGAGGCCGATGTTGGCGAGCGGCGGATAATTGTTCGACTTGAAGGCATCGAAGTCGTCGGCCGAGTGTTTGGTCGAGCGGTTTCCGCGAAGCAGATAGTTCTGGAACAGGATAGCGACCTCACGGATTTTTGGGGAGCCGTCTCGGTTGCGGGCCGCCGCCACCTGAATGGCGGCGATGAGGTTCTCCTCGCCGTCGGTTCGCACCTCGCCTATGGGCAGCTGGCTGCCGGTGATGATGACCGGCTTGTCCAGGCCTTCAAGCATGAAGCTCAGCGCCGAAGCGGTATAGGCCATTGTGTCGGTGCCGTGAAGGACCACGAAACCGTCATAGTCGTCATAGCGGTCCCCGATGACCTTGGCGATGGCGCCCCAGTGTTCAGGGTTCATGGCAGACGAGTCGATAGGCCGCTCGAACTGGTAGTTGTCGATATCGAAATCGAGCATCTTCAGCTTGGGGACGTTGTCGAGAAGGTGGTCGAAGTCAAACGGCTCGAGGGCACGGGTCTCCGGATTCTCGATCATGCCGATCGTGCCTCCGGTGTATATCATCAGTATTTTGGGACGTGCTGAGTTTTTCATGGATAGTTGATGGTTTTACGCGACAAAATTAGTACGACTTCGCGACATCTGCAAACTTTACGTCATGTGCCGGCAGTGACGCGGTCGCGGCAGGCCGCGACCCAACATTCTGACATGCGCTGTATTTTCGGCTTTTGCCGGGGACTACTCTACGGGGAGTGTGGGATTGATGAAGAAGACCTTCTCGGTCGTGCGGGTGACGGCCGTGTACAGCCAGCGCCAGAAGTCACCCTCCATCGCGTCGGGCGGGATAGCCCCCATGTCGATATAGACGTGCTTCCACTGACCGCCCTGAGCCTTGTGGCAGGTCACGCAGTAGGCATACTTGGCCTGGAGCGCGTTTATGTAGGGGTCCTCGGCCAACAGCCTGAGTCGGTCCGCACCCTCGGGCGGCTGCATCGACAGCGCGACGTTGAACATACGGTTCAGCTCCTCGCGCGGTACGGCCGGACCCTCCGATACAAGGCTCCGGAGCATCAGCTTGGCCGTTATCTCGACATTATCAGACGGCAGCATCAGGTCCACCTCGGAGAAGTAGCGTCCGTACATCTTCTCCGCCCGGCCCACATGGGTGACGATAGCCGTCTCGCCGTTGGCCAGAAGGTTCTTGAGCTTGTTCTTGCGGCTCCAGAAATAGTCGTTCTTCGAGATGACGAGTCGGTCCCCCTTCTGGAGCGGTTCCTCGGCCATGAGCACTATCTCGCGGATGGCCTTGTTGAAGTTGTTGGCGCGCTTGTTCGAGCGCGTGATGATTATTGTCTCCTCCATCCCCACGGCCGACCATGACGAGGAGAGCGTGTCGGCCAGGTCATAGCTGCTCACAATCTCCACGTCGGGAAAATCGGAAGCCACGATGGGTATCGGCTGACCGTTGTTGCTCTCTGGGTGAAAGAGTTTGTTGCGGAAGTTAGTGGCGTTGCGCAGTATGCCGCTACCTATCTGCTGACGCTCAGGAAGATCGAGGGTGAATGTCTCGGGCGAGAGGCCAAGCTCGGAGAGGCGCAATGGGTTCATGGCGCGCGACTCCGACTGTCCCACGGGGGGAAGCTGGGCGAGGTCGCCCATGAAGAGCAGGCGGTTCCCCGGGCGTGACATGACATGGCGGACAAGGTGGACGAGCAGCGAGCTCGACATCGAGCCGTCGTCAGAGAGGAGCGAGGCCTCGTCGACGATGAAGAGCGTGTCCTGGTCGCGGTTGGGACTGAGCACGACACTCTCCTGGGCCGAGGCCGGGTCCTGGTGATAGATGCGCCGGTGGATAGTTGAGGCCCGTCCGTTGCCCATCACGGCCGCCACTTTGGCGGCGCGCCCGGTCGGGGCGAGCAGCACCGTCTTCTTGCGGAACGAGGCGAGCGCCTTTATCAGCGCTCCGCCCAGCGAGGTCTTGCCCGTTCCGGCATAACCGTTGAGGACAAATGCGTTTGTCGCGGTTCCGCCCGAGGCGAAGGCCGCGAAACGTCGCGCGAGATCGAGCTGAATGGGGTTCGGCTGAAAAGGGAGATTGCGCAGAATCTCTTGAAACAATCCGTCAGAAGTCATGTGATGTCATTGCGAAAGGGGAAACAACGGAGCCGGAGCATCGGCTCCGGTTCGCAGCGCGAATATAGTCAAAAAACACGAAACTCTCAACATCGCGTCCGAAAAGAACATTATCGGGGTCATTTCCGTTTAAAAATAGAAGGCAGAAGCGGATTAGAGTCAATCTGAAGGGAAAAAGGTTGACTTTAATCAATTAGTTGCGCTTAAAGGCTACGCATTTGCCGAAAATTTACTAACTTTGCAGATGAAAGACACAAGGTTCTGCCGGAGGTCAGATGTCAGTCATAAATTCTCCGCAGTGCCGAGAAACCGTCCGGTAAAAAAGGAGGGTCTTAAATCTCAGGAAAAACCAAAAAACTATTTTAATAATAGAGAAAATGAAAATTGAAAAAATCGTCGGTCGCGAAATTCTTGACTCACGCGGCAATCCCACAGTAGAAGTAGACGTAATTCTCGAAAGCGGCATCATGGGTCGCGCATCCGTACCCTCCGGGGCCTCAACGGGTGTAAACGAAGCACTCGAACTCCGTGACGGAGACAAGAGCCGCTATATGGGCAAGGGTGTCCTCAAGGCAGTTGCCAACGTCAACGACGTCATCGCCCCCGCCCTTAAAGGTCACAGCGTCCTCGACCAGATCGGCATCGACGAGTGCATGCTCGCTCTCGACGGCACCGACACCA
>CAZUAK010000056.1:0-12423 GCA_964618395.1 uncultured Sangeribacter sp. | reverse complement strand
GTATTGCATCATTATCTTGTTCAGATCTTTTTCCATTCTTCATTTGAACTTTTTTTTGCAAAGATAACTGATTTTGGCCTTTCGCTCCCTCTCTCTCATTCATAAAACTTTCTTTCTCGAAGAGTCTCAAATGGAACTGTTTTATTACTATTAGTGGAGATATGTTCTCTTTTGTAGTTAAAGAACTGAATAATAATAAATTCGGCGCGGAACTTTTGGCTTGTCCTCTATTTGATTAATCTCATCTCCTCAAGTTTTGGATTTTCAAAGGATTTCATTAACCTTGTACCACTAAAGAGGGTTGCCCCATCCGTTACGGACGTAAGGTATTCGGACTTAATAAGGACAGAACACGTTGGGATACGCCCTCTTTGTTTTCTTTAAGCTGATAAAGTGTTAGCTTTGTCCTCAGACTATCCACTCGAATCCGAAATTTGTGTTGCTTTTCTGCGATTAGCGTCGGTGAGAGTGGTTTTTTTATAATCCACATTGTAACAGCCACAAGTGCTTTACTTATTTCAATAAATTTGGACTCCTACGCGGTTGCGGCATGCCGCGACCCTACATCTGACGCTGCCTCGTTCGCCCGGACCCAAGCGGAACCTCCCGGAGAGACGGCACGAGCGACATGGTGACTTATCACTTTGTAGCGTTAGTTGCTACTTTGCACTTGCGTGTTCAAAAAATTGTTGTAACTTTGCATCAACAATCCCACTTGCAGTCCCTCTCGCCCGAGTAGTTATCGGTAGCGACAAACTGCTTGAGATTGTCACACCGTTCTCTTCGGTCGCCCGGGGGTATCCCGGAGACGAATCGATCAGAACGGTTTTTTGACTGTTGTTGGGCTCTTTTGCTTGAATAGAAATTCGGTAGAGGTCTACTTTTATTGTGAGGGAACTGAATAAGAATAAATTAGGATACGGAACTTTTAACGGGCACATGCGTGCCCGTTTTCGCCGAACTGACGGAACGGCGCGGAACATTTTTTGTTTCAACCCATCATGACGCAAGGGGTTACGGAAGCCACTCGGCTCTGGCGAGCCTTGTTCGCCCGGACTCGAGCGGAACCTCCCGGAACGACGGCACGTGCGACATCGATACCAATAAAGCATTGTAGCGCATACTTCCAGCCTGCCACGAGGCGTTGGTGCATGCTGGAAGGACTCGGAGCAGGCTAGAAGCCTGCGCTACAATGCTTTATCTGTAGTCATACCGATGGACTGCGTCTGGCAAGATCTGCGACCGTCTGGCCGCATCTGCGGTGGGGGCGAGGCGTCAGCCGAGCGCGCCTGCGTGCAAAAACGGGCCGTATGACACATAAAAATAATCTGCGTTAAATCTCCTCCTATCCCGCGCAACGAGGGTACGGCTGAGCGCAAGCTCAGCCACCCGGATCTGCGTGAGATGGTTTCTTTTATATCCCTGGTAATAAGAGTTATACCCAAAAAGAATAATTGACTAATATAGGTTAACACCAATGGCTTCCATCCTGCCCCAGTGACTTGGAAATGATTTGTAAATGGCTCGTGGCAGGCTGGAAGCCTGCGCTACAATGCTTTGGATACTAAGGAGTTCATTGGATTTGCCAATACTCCTCACAGAGCTTGACAAAGCCCTCGGCGCGATAGCGCGCCCAGAACTGCGCACGCCCATCGGGAGCGGCCATCGGCCCTTCGAGCGCCTGCTGGAGACAGTCGCTGCTGTTGGATTCATAGAGCTCAAGCTGCGGCTCAATTTGCCTCAGCAGTTCTTCGCCTTTCGGGCTGTTGACCAGGATGAGCGACACACCGTCGGGTGAATAAAAACCGGGATTGATATTCTCGATGCCCCAATAGTCACCGATCGTGAGGTCTCCGCAGCGCGTTTCGCAGGTGAATGGACACGTGTAGCAACAGGGTCTAAGCGCAAGACGCGAGAAGTATATCTTCAGCCACAGTACTCCGTAGCGGGTGGGGAGCACAGTCCCGTCAACCATCGTAATCTTAGGTATCTGCTTGTTCCAGCCTCTCTTCTTGTCCTTCATGTTGATGCTGCCTATCGGTCCGTATAGAGACTTAAGGTATGAAGTATAGTCGCGGAACAATTTTGGAGATGGAACACCGTAACACAATAGGTCGACGGTCAAGAGATTGGAGTACTCACGGCGGAGGAAGTTCTTGAGGCCCATAACCTGGCAGGGAGTTCCTGAAAACAGGACCTTCTTTTGACTTTTCAGGTCTTGCTCAACTTTCCGATAAACCCCGTCCAGGTTGCTCTGCACATATTTGGAACCCCGGAGCAGTCCGATTTCCTTTTCGGAACCGATACCGACATGACAAACCCCGTCGAAGTCCGAATTGTAAACCGCTCCATAAACAGCACCTTCACCGTTGAGAAACGGTTGGGCGAGGCTGGAGAAAACCCCTCCTGAAGAAGAGGAGTATTGGAGCACTTGGTCAACATTTTTTGCCGCAAAGACCTTCGAGGTTTTTTTAAGTTCCCGATGCTCAGCCGGACATATACTTACGCAAAGACCGCAATGCACACACCCCTCTCCGACGTGAGGGAACAGGAAACCCTCATCGTCTCGGCGTAAGGAAATGCACTTTGCCGGGCAGATTTGGCTGCACCCATGGCATCCGAAACATCTTTCTTTCCCAACAATAGAAATATTCTTCTTCTCCATTATAAAAGTAGAACTACTTGAAATCAAATTCTATTAGTAGTACTACCAGTAAAACAAAGTCTCCGTTTCTTTGGTTTTTCAGTCTTTGGCGAGGTGAATGTCTTCGATCTTGACGAGGTTGTGGATGATGGCGAAGATGGTCAGGCCGGGGGCAGAGTGGATGTCAAGCTTGGAGCAGATGTTCCGGCGATGTGTCGAGACGGTGTGGACCGACAGGAACAGGGCGTCGGCTATCTCCTTGTTAGACTTGCCTTTGGCTATCTCGCGCACAATCTCCTTCTCTCGCTCGCTGAGCAGGCTGCTCGCCGTCTCCTCCTTTTCTTCCGCTCGCAGCGACTCATCCTCCGTTTTCTCCTTCTCCTTGCGGAGCTTCTGTTCCAGCCGCTCGACCGCCGGGACGAACAGTGAGTTCTCCACATCGAAGTGAGAGATGAAATCCTTTTCGCACATGATGATGTCGAACAGGGTCGCGCTCAACCGCGCGTTGTCTGGCTGGTTGTAGTGATAGATGAAGATATCCTTCAGCTCCTGGAGCTTGGTGGCCATGTGGCCATGGTTGACGTTGAAGCTTTCGATGTCGAACTCATTGCTCAGCTGACCGTCAAGAAGCTTTTCGACGTATGGGAAAATTACGTTGTTCTCATGGTTGAGGTGACGCTCGACCTCATTGGAATAGTCATCGAAGAAATTCATCAGCAGCAGCGAGACCTCGTTAGACTTAGAACAGTTTATGGCCTCTATCAAGTGATGACGAATCCGCGGCAGCATCACATCGATAAACGAGGAGTGCGCCCGCTTGAGATATAGCATCAAGGTGTGGAGCGATATCGACTCAGGGGAGGAGGTGCCGAAGCTCAGAAGGTTGCACACCCCCAAGAAGGTGCGCACGTCGACATCGTTTGCGCTGCATATCTGAGCCACAGTAGAGTCGCCGAATCCGAACGGGATGTTGAAGCGGCTGAAGACCATCAGCAGCATATTGTTGTGCCGGATGAGGTCCCGGACTTTATCGTTGGGGTTATATTTGGTTCCGCTGAAATTCATGATGCAAAATTAACCAATCTACTCAAAGATAAAAATACCCTAAAAGCATTATATCTGCGCGTGAGCAACCGTGGGAACCACGCCGACGCCTGAAAACGGCCGGATATTTACCCCGATTTTGAGTATTGTCCACGGTTTGGGTTAGCTCTAATTTTGCAACCGCAAAAACAAACCAACCCTGAATCATGAAATTCAACAAGCTGACAGCAGTCATGACAGGCCTGGCGATCGCCGCTTCGGCCACGGCCTCAACGACCGACAGCATCCCCTCCAACTCGTCCCCGACAGTGCAAGAGAAGAAAGCTTCGGCGTGGTCGCGCCTTCAGGTCGGAGGCTATGGCGAAGTGGCCATGACGCGCAATTTCTACAGCGACAACTATCTCAGATATACCCAGCCCGAGAAATACCGCGACGCCTCTCACGGCCGCTTCGACATCCCGCACCTGTCACTCTATCTCGGCTATGACTTCGGCAAAGGCTGGAGCGTCGTCACCGAAATAGAGTTTGAACACGGTGGCATAGAGGCAGCCACTGAAATAGAGACCGAAGAGGCCGGAGAATACGAGACCGAAACCGAGCGCGGGGGAGAGGTGGCCCTCGAGAAGTTCTACATTCAGAAAGAATTCTTCCCCGCCCTCAGGCTGAGGGCCGGCATGCAGGTTGTCCCCGTCGGGTATACCAATGCCCACCACGAGCCCAACCAGTTCTTCGGAGTCTACCGCCCCGAAGGGGAGAACACCATCATGCCCTGCACATGGCATGAAATTTCCGTCTCACTCTCCGGCACGATAGGGAAGTGGTCATACATGGCCATGTTCCTCCCCGGTCTCGACTCCGAGCGGTTCGGCAACAAGACATGGATCCAGGCCGGGTCGCCCTCTCCGTTTGAGTTCAAGATTGCCAACACATACGCCTTTGCCGCCCGTGTAGACAATGCCTCGGTCAAAGGACTGAGACTCGGAGTGAGCGGATATGTGGGCAACTCCTTCCGCAACACCCTCTATCCGACATCCTCCTCTAAGAACGACGGGGTCCACGGCACAGTCACCATCGCCTCGGCCGACTTCACCTATAACGGCCATAACATCCTTGCGCGAGGCTATTTCGACTGGGGACACCTCTCTGACGCCGCCCATATCAGCAAGTTCAACATATCCATGTCAAAGAACTCCACCTCAAAACGCCAGGAGGTCGACTCTGACGCAATAGCCGCCGGCGTGGAGGCGGGATACGACATCTTCGGACTGATACCGAAGATGAAGGCGAACAACCGTCGGTTCTATGTCTTCGGCCGCTATGACTATTATGACTCGATGGCAAAGATGGAGACCGGAACACCTCTGGGCTGGTGCGGACGACACAAAATCACCGCCGGCGTAAACTGGTATCCCATACCGCAGATAGTAGTCAAAGGTGAATACAGTAACGGCATCCTTGAGAGGAAATACAACAACGAGCCCTCAGTCAGCATAAGCATCGCCTACATAGGATGGTTCAAATGAAACTCGTGCCCTTGATTTGACTTTTGGAATCCACTCCCATATTTGAAAGCACAATACAAAAACATCATATGTTATGAAACTGAAAAATACACTGTTACTCTCCGCCGTGGCCTTAGTCCTGGCGAGCTGCTCGGACAACGACGATCCGACACCCCCAAACACCCTTTCCGAAAAAGAGAAGGCACTCCAGGCCGCAACCGTGGCCTATGTCGACAACACGGTCCTTCCCACCTATGCCGCAATGGCCGACGCTGCCATAGAGATGCGCGATCTCTGCCACACTATGCAAGACAACTTCGAGGCCGGCACACTGACCAAGGCCGACATCGAAGCGGCCGGAGTGGCCTGGAAGAGGGCCCGCAAGAACTGGGAGCTTAGCGAGGCATTCCTTTTCGGACCCGCCGCAAACCACAACATCGACCCGCATATCGACTCGTGGCCCCTCGACAAAGCCGCCATGGAGAACCTGCTCGTTCAGATCCGTCGCGGAAACCAATGGACCCTCGAAAACAACGGCGGTTACGGCCTGATAGGATTCCATGCCGTTGAGTTCATGCTTTTTGAACTCAGTGACGATGAAAACACCGCGCTTGTCCACTCTACGGACTATACCGCCGAGGAACTCGAATATCTCGTCGCCGTTGCCGACGACCTCTGCGCACAGTGTGTCTGCCTCGAAGCCTGCTGGGCCGGAACTGACAACATCTCGGAGGCGAAACGCGAAATACTCGACGATGCCGAGCTCGACTATGACGAAAACTACGGCGCCGAAATGAAGAACGCCGGTCAGGCAGGCTCACGCTTCAAGACCTATCAGGAGGCCGCCGAGGAGATTATCCAGGGCTGTATCGACATTGCCGATGAGGTAGGCAACACAAAAATCGGACGGCCGCACCTCGGTTCGTCGCTCGAGGACAAGAACTATATCGAATCGCCTTACTCCCTCAACTCTATCGAGGACTTCGCCGACAATATCCGCTCGGTGCGAAACGCATACCTCGGAAGCAAGAAGAACGACGCCTCAGTGAGCGATTATATCCGTGCTAAAAATCCCGAAGCCGACGCTGCCGTTCGTGAGGCGATAGAAAAGGCCATAGCCGCCATCGAGCTTATCCCCGAGCCCTTCGCCAAAAACGCCGCCAGCACCCTGAGCGAGGAGGCCATGAAAGCAGCCGGCACCACCCTCGTCAGCGCTCTGGAAGAGGCGATGACGGTGATAACCGAAATGTAATGACTTGAAACAAACGTGAGGAAAAGAAAAATGAGATTAACCCGCATATTGAAACTCTCAGTGTTCACCGCCGTGGCGGTGGGCACTGTCTCGTGCTCTGACGATGAGCCCATCGTCGACGAGCCGGTCGTGAAAAACGAAAAGCCAGAATGGTATTATGCCGGCGGAGAACTGGGCACGACGATGCTCAGCACCAGCAACGCCTTCGAGCAGCCCTCTCCGGCTGTCGAGCGCCAGGGCCTGTACCAATCCTTTAAAAACGGCGAGGCCCTGTTCGAGAAACCCTTCATGGCCAATCAGGACGGCGTCCGTGCCGGACTCGGCCCGGTCTATATCCGTACGTCGTGCCTTCACTGCCACCCCAATTACGGTCACGGAACCCGTGTCCCCGAAGGGAGCTTCAACACCAACAACCCCGGAAACGGCTGTCTGTTAGTGGTCTATGACCCGGCGACAGAGGGTTACGTTTCCTGGCTCGCCGGCATGCCGCAGAGCCATGCCGTCGCTCCCTTCAAGGCCCCCGTCGACGAGTCCAAGATAACGGTCCGCTGGGTCAACGCCACCGACGGATGGGGAAACCGCTTTGATGACGGCGAGACATACGAACTCCAGTATCCCGAAGTCTCGATGCCCAAAGATGCCATTTACGTTTACAATCAGGGTTATGAGCTCCCGACGGACTATGCCGTCAAGCTCGAATCGACCATAGGCGTATACGGCACGGGACTGCTCGACGCAATCAGCGACAGCGACATCCTGGCGGAATACCGCAAGCAGGAGCAGGACGGGCTGATGCAGAACGGCTTGAATCCGGCTTTCTACAGCGGCGGCAACTGGACGTCGATGTATGCCAACTCGCTTCAGGGCAACGGCTCGGGCTATGTCCGCCGCTATACATACGCGCTCTCGCGCGGTCCCCTTCAGGACGCGGCCGGCGCAAACGCCATCTGGAACATCACAAACGTCACACGCTCTGACCGGCGCTATCACTACCTCGACGCTGCGGGGACATACGTCAAGTATTCCGCCCTCGACCCGGAGGTGCAGGCCGGCTTTGAGAAGTACATCCAGCGGATTGATCCGCGTCACAACCACGCGTCGTACTGGACCGGCACACTCGAAGAACGCATAACGGCCTATCTGACCGACAAGGAACTCGATGTCGAGATGAGCGACGATGAGTATACCGACTTCATGGTGTGGCACCGTGGACTGGCCGTTCCGGCGGTGCGCGATGTTGACAACCCCGAGGTCAAGCGGGGTCGCGAGCTCTTCGCGCAGATAGGCTGCGACTACTGTCACCGTCCGTCATGGACAACGGGCGACGACAACGTCCGTGACCCGGCCCGATTCTTCAAAGGGACAGAGCTTCCCCGTTATCCACATCAGAAGATATGGCCCTGTACAGATATGGTCCAGCACAAGCTCCTGATGGCAAACGACATCCGCGGAGGCTGGTGCCGCACGACCCCGCTCTGGGGGCGCGGACTGCACACTAAGGTTACCGGTAGCCCCACGGCCGACCGTCTCCACGACTGCCGCGCACGCACTACCCTGGAGGCCATCATGTGGCACGGCTATTCAGCCGGCAGCGACGCCCGCTATTGTATCGAACAGTTCCGTAAGTTGAAAAAGGCTGACCGTGATGCCATAATCCGGTTTGTGGATGCGATATGATGAGACGCAATCCTTTCACACTCTTCATACACCTCGCTCTGGTCATCATTGTGGCCGGAGCGTTGTGTACCTGTTTCGGAGGCATACAGGGTGAGGTGACGATAGCCGACTCGGCTTCGGTGACCTCCTTTACCAAGACCTCCGGACCGGGCGACGGCACGTTTCCGTTCAACGTGACGCTGGTGAGGGTCGATGTCACGTTTTATCCCGGGACCACTACACCGATGGACTTCAACAGCACACTCAGGATAGATGGCCGGGAGTACGAGGTCTCGATGAATAATCCGGTTGTCGTTGACGGCTGGCGTTTCTATCAGTCGGGGATGAGTGCCGACAGCTCGACCTTCTCTGTCAGCCACGACCCTTGGGGGATTGGACTGACGTATATAGGTTACATTCTCGGGACGGTCGGCCTCATGGGCTTCTTCTTCCAAAAGAAGACGGCATGGCGCTTGCTTCTGAAGAAGAGGACGGTCGCGGCGTTGCTCTTAAGTGCGTTCACTTCTTCAGCCGATGCCGCCGAACTCCCCGCGATGCAGCGACCTTTGGCTGCCGATTTGGGAAAGGTCTATGTCTACTGGAATGACCGCATATGTCCGATGCAGACCATGGCCCGTGATGTGACGGTCAAATTGTACGGTTCGGACTCATACAAAGGTCTGACGTCCGAACAGGTTCTTTCGGGCTGGCTGTTTTATTTCGACGAGTGGTTTCGGGATTATGCCGGATACGAGCCCGAAATATCACGGACCGACTTCGATAAGTCCCGAAAGAAGCTTCTCGAGCGCAAGTCTCTCATCACGCTGCTCGGCACGGGCGAGGCCTTCCGGATATACCCTTACCGGACTGCGGGGGGATATACCGAATGGCTGTCGCTGACCGGTCGGCGCCCGGCGCAGATGGACCTTGAACAATGGGTGTTCATGTCGAAAACGCTCCCGACGATCAAGGAACTGCTCCTCTCGGGCCGAAACATACGTGCCGACGAGGAGCTGAAGGTCCTTATCCGAAATCAGAAAAAGTATGCGGGCGAGGAAGTGTTGCCTTCAGAAAAGAAGCTGAAGGCGGAGGTGCTGTATAACCGTTATGCCAGACCGCTTTATCTCGGTCTGTTGGTCCTGCTGCTGAGCGGATTCTATCTGTTTGCGGGATTGTCGGGACGATGTGTAAAAAGACTGTGGAGGGTTTCAGCCACTGTCGGGCTGATAGTGGCCGTTGTGCTGAATTTGAGTGCCGTGGGCATGATCTGGTGGTTAGGCGGACATGTCCCCATGTCGAACGGGACGGAGATGATGCTCTTTATGTCGGCTGTTTCACTTGTCACGGCCTTGGCGGTTCGTCAGTTCGTTGTCAGGGGTTCGCTGCTTCTGGTCTCGGCGATGGCGTTGATGGTTGCGGGGATGGCTTCGAGGACACCGCAGATCGGGTCACTGATGCCGGTGCTTGCCAGTCCGTTGCTTGCGCTCCACGTGATGGTCATCATGTGCGCCTATGTGCTCTTCGTGCTGATGGCGGTACTGTCTGTCATAGCGTTGTTGACCAAAAAGGAGAGTCTGAAAACGGAGCTGTGCCGACTCAACCGCCTCATCCTTCTGCCGGCGGTCTTCCTGTTGGCGGTCGGCATAATGATTGGGGCGGTGTGGGCCAACCGTTCTTGGGGACGCTATTGGGGGTGGGACCCGAAGGAGACCTGTGCGCTGGTGATGTTGGTGGTCTACTCCCTCCCTTTGCACTGGGCTTCGCCGAGGCTGAGCTGTTTCCGCCGCCCCCGCGTTCTTCATGTCTATCTGCTCGTAGCCTTGGCCACGGTCCTCTTCACCTATTTCGGCGCCAACTTCCTCATCCCCGGCCTCCACTCCTACGCCTGATTCCTCTGTTTTTGTACGGATAACCCACACATAGATTGCAGGGACATACCTTTGGGATGTTCACTTAGACCGCGTTTCAAAAAAAATGGCAGCCGCCCGTGCGACCACCATTTTTTTGAAAGAGGTCTTATATTTTTGCATTTCCTGATTTTTGACGGCCTCCTCAGAGCGAGGTCAGTTCTCCCGTATATGAATCCATGACGAAGCCCTGAACGTTCACACCCTCCGGGGGCATAAGCGGGTGATTCGCGATGAGGTCGACGGTCTCGCGGACTGCGTCTTCGGTGTTGTCAAATCCGTGGAGCCACTCGTTGAGGTTGATTCCGCAATGGCGCATCAGCGTGATGTGTTCTTCGCTGACCCCGCGTTCCTTCATGGCATGGAGCATCTCTTCGGCGTCCATCCCCTGGACACCGCAGCCGGTGTGGCCGATGACCATGATTTCGTTGACCCCCAACTCGTAGATGGCTATCAGGATTGAGCGCATGGTCGAGTCGAAGGGGTTGGTGATGGTCGCGCCGGCATTCTTGATAACCTTCACGTCGCCGTTGCGCAGGCCGAGGGCGGCCGGCAGAAGCTCGACGAGTCGCGTGTCCATGCACGTCACTATCGCTATCTTCTTGTCGGGATATTTGCTTGTCGCGAACCGTTCGTAACCCTTTTCGGCTACGAAACGCTTATTGTATTCTTTCAGTTGGTCAATCATCGTCGTTCTGTCGTTATGCTCACGCTTCGGTGGCTTAAGCTTCGGTGTGGAAGTTTGTCCAGTTCTCCTGTTCCTGTTTCGGCAGGCCCTCTTTCTCCTTGCGGTCGGCTATCGCCTTGATAAGGAAGGCCATGTTACGGCCGAGGTTGCGCATTGTCTGGAGTCCCTCCTTGTCATCCTCCACATCCTCTGCGGTGAAACCGTGGACCTCGTTCCAGTAGGTCGACGAAACTATCGGCATGGACTTGATGGTGAAGTACTTGTTCAGTTCGTCGAAGGCTGAGGTGCTACCGGCGCGGCGCGAGGAGACAATAGTTGCGCCGACTTTCTGGTTCATGTCGACTACGCCCGAGGTGCTGTAGAACAGACGGTCGAGGAAGGCGTGGAGCTGACCGTTTGCGCCGGCGTAATAGACCGGTGTGCCGAAGATGAGTCCGTCGGCCTCGGCCACTTTCGGAGCCGTCTCGTTCACGATGTCGTTGAAGACACACTTCCCGTGGGTCCGGCAGTACTGACAGGCAATGCAGCCGCGAACGTCCTTGTTTGCCACGTCTACGCGCTCCGTCTCGATGCCGGCGGCGTTAAGCTCCTTCTCCACCTCCTTAAATGCGCGGACTACACACCCGTTCAGATTGGGGCTGCCGTTGATAAACAGCACCTTATATTTCTTTTCTTCCATAATTGTTTCTGAATAAATAATATAGATTATAGGTTAAATAATATAGATTATAGGCAATTGTATTTCAAGGAAAAGACCGGCGACCGTCTGACCGGCCCCCGGCCTTGTTCCTTTATAAAAACAACGGAGAAACTGATTTAGTTGCCGCTCAGAGCGCCAACCTGACGTCGACAAACTGCCGGCGTCCCATTTTGATGGCCGTGTCGGTGACCTTGAAGCCGAAGAGTGTGCCCGTGCGGTCGATGACGGCCTTCTGCAGGAAGGCATCGTCGGCATAGATGGCGACTGACCCGAGACGTTCGGGGTTGAGGGTGTGCGGGTAGAAGGCGTACATCGCCACCGGTCTTGCGCGGAACGGTTTCGTGACGGTTCCGCGCTCGGCGCCCAGTGTGACGCTGGCACGGAAGGTGATTTCCTCCATCTTCTGGCGCTCCAGATCCTCCATGCGGTAAACCGAAGCGGTCCACTTTGCCGAGTGACCGTGCCCCTCATGAGAGGTGAAGACTTTCGTCCCCTCGCCGACGCGTGCATGAAGCGAAAGGAAGATAGACTGCATGTCGCGTTCTATCTGAGACGACCCGCCCTTGCGCGAGCCGGCGCCGCTCCGCAAAAGTTTTTTGGCCGAAGCGTGAGAGGCAGCGACGTTCTGTGCGTTTGCAGCGTTCTGTGCGTTTACTGGGTTCTGAGAAGCTCCTGCGTTCTGTGCGTTTGCAGCCTTCTGCGCGTTTGTTGTGTTCTGAGAAGCGGCGGAGAAGTTAGGATTTGAGCTCATAGTTATTAAAGGTTTTGGTGAAATAAAAAAGCCGACTGCCGAACGGTCGCGGACTCAAAATGACCGTAGCAATCAGCAAGACTTGGTTTTTGTTATGGAGTTTTACCTCCGGGAGTCCATCCGGAATTTCAATGATCTCAAAAGCCGAAGCCTGAAGCGTAAGGACACACCAATAGCTGTCAGCTTATGATACACAAAACTCGGGATGGGAAACCAAGCGTTCTGGTTTTCACCAAACCTTTCAACAATGTGCGAATCCGCCCAAGGGCTGGATTCACC
>CAZUAK010000055.1:0-12441 GCA_964618395.1 uncultured Sangeribacter sp. | reverse complement strand
ATCCATCTCAAAATATTCTAAAAATAAAGTATTTCTAATTTTTAAGAGTTACTTATTGTATTGTTCTATCATCCAATCGGACAGACCTCTGTCTGCCGATTGGTGATGGGACTTTTTATTTGAAGAGTCCGAGAAATTGGCTCCTATCAAGAAAATATTACGTTTGTCAAACGCAAATCGTCCTGCATAGTCTCTGTCGTTCAACTGTGCCATGGCCTCTTCCACACTGCCGTTATACTTGAACTCAAATATATACACGAAGTTTGGGGTCGAAACTTCAAGGTCCGACCTTCCTTTATAGCTGTGTCGCTCAGACTCAGTTAATGAACCGGAGAGGGTACATAATAACCATACTATACTTCTATAGGTGGTTTCGTTCTGGGATTCATAGGGCATATCCTTGATTAGTGTCTGAAGCCTCCTCATGAATGATTCAGGGTTACCGTCGAAAAGATCATCCTGGAATTCAAACAGACGGAACGGACTGTCTGGCTTCATGGAATTTTCTACATAAATGGGATACAGACTTCTGGCGAACCCTAACTCAACTTCCTTGTTAGGGAACCTGAGAGTATAGCGTCTCCGGGCCTCGTCATAACCCTCTATCGTGAGATATCCTGTCTGAAACATCAGGGCGACTGGACTTGAGCTATCAAAGCCAATGGATTTCAAATCGTCCTCGTGACAATACTGATGATCCAATTTGGAAAGGTCGATGCCACTGTTCTTCACTCGTTTTATAAGGAATGAAGGCGTTCCGGTTTCGAACCAGTAATCATCAATGACTTGATGATCGAGTGCCAGTAGAACACTGAACGGGTTGTATATCCGGTTTCCGAATCTGGTAAAAAGATATCCGTCATAGAAGTCTCTCAATGAGGCCAACGTTGACTCAAACGTTTTCCCTTTGACAACTGCCAGCTCTTCAATGCCAGCTCCGAAGTTGTCAATAAGCTCCTTTTCCGTCCATCCGCATATATCGGCAAATGCCGGTGAAAAGGAGATGTCATTCAGGTTGTTGAGATCCGAGAAGATGCTCACCTTATTGAACCTGGCAACTCCCGTCAGAAAAGCGAAACGAATATATGGATCGAGTGTTTTGAGGTTTCCGAAGAATCCCTTCAATATAGCCTGATTAGCCTTGAAAAGAGCCTCATTCTCCTCTATGTCCAATAAAGGCTTGTCATATTCGTCTACCAATATCACAACCTTCTTTCCAGTCTGTGTAAAGATTGACTGCACAAGATTGGCAAACCTTGTTGATACAGAAGAAGTGTACGGCTTGACGTTGTATAGTTTTTCGTAATCAGAGAGATACTTTTCAAGCAGTACCGTCAGACCGTCTTCAACTTTATAGTTCTCAGAATTCAAGTCGAAATGAAGTACCGGTGAGGCTGACCATTCGACCTCTGCCCTGTCCAGGGCGAGACCCTCAAACAGTTCCCTTCTACCCTCAAAATATGCATGAAGGGTGGACAGAAAAAGACTCTTTCCGAACCGACGGGGGCGACTCAGAAAATAATATTTCGATCCGGCGACCAGTCTTTGGATAAAAGAGGTCTTGTCAACATAGGTGTATCCTCCAGTGATAATTTCTGAAAAGGTCTGGATGCCTATGGGATAGCGAAGAGTCTTCATATTCTCTAACCAACTTTGCTACAAATTTAAAAAATACGTTCCAATTTTCCAAATGGAAAGAAAAAAACCCCGACTCAAGACTGAGTATTGTCATGAGTCGGGGGTTCAGTATGTTGTCATGTTTCGTCGCTTATCGTCGCTGCGGGTTTGCAACCCGCAGCCTAAAAGCATTTTCGTTATCAACCGTTGATGAAGGCTTCGAGAAGGCGCTTGAGGTCTTCGGCGTTGTGAACGCCGCTTCCTCGCCATTCGAGCTTGTTGTTCTTGAAGATCATCAGAGTCGGTACGCTCTGAATCATGTATTTCTGGGCAAGAGCCTCGTTCTTGTCGATATCGATGGTGAGGATACGCACCTGATCGCCCATCATCTCATGAAGACGTTCGAGCTGGGGGTGCATCATCTTACACGGGCCACACCATGTGGCGTAGAAGTCTACCAGGACCGGAGTCGGAGACTGAATGATTTCTTCAAATTTTTCCATAGTATTCTTTCCTTTTTTGAAACTGGGTCTAAGTCTGAGAAACGGTCTTTACTGCCGAGAGTATATCTCTAAGGACATTCACTCGTAGGGTTTATCCGATTCTCTCAATCTATATTTTCAGATTCAATTATAAAACGTTCGAGGGGGCAAAGTGGTTCTTTTGGTAGGCCAAAATCATAGGAGTGGGACGCATTTCATGAAAATGCGCGCTTAAGCAATGCCGTTGGGGTATGTTGTTAAACATTTTGGACGTGCAGTTTTTAAGTGTTAATTTTGCGGTGTCTGAAGAGCGGACTGCAGCCTCTTCAGACCCGGAAACTGTCCGGGCACTAACTTATTATTTGAGATGGCGCTCGGCAGGATTCCCGATTTATGATGACTCTTCCTCTTCTCCTGATTCAAAACCCCGGGATGATATGAAGTCCCGGGTACTCTCCTCGACCCTTCGCGGTCACAGCGGGCCGCGACCCTCCGACCCTACTCCGCTCTCCTCGTCCCTCCTCCTCTCCCCTCTTCGCGGTCGCGGCAGCCCGCGACCCTACAACCCTCTTCTCGAGCCTTATTCTTTTACCTAACATCGAAAAACTCTAAAGAATGTCAAATGTGAATATGTGCCCCAATCCGGTGGTGCAGTTCCTGCAGAAGCAGCCTTCAGAATTCCGCAAAGCGGACATCATGCGTTTCATCAAAGAAAACGGAATACGCATGGTCAACTTTATGTATCCCGCGGACGACAACCGTTTGAAGACCCTCAACTTTGTCATCAACTCAGAAGACTATCTCGAGTCCATTCTTACATACGGTGAGCGTGTGGACGGTTCTTCGCTCTTCCCCTTCATCGAGGCCGGGAACAGTGACCTCTACGTAATCCCGCGTTACGCCACAGCCTTTGTCGATCCCTTCGCCGAAATCCCGACACTCACCATGCTCGCCTCCTTCTTCAATAAGGAAGGACGTCCCCTCGAGTCATCGCCCGAGTACACGCTCAGAAAGGCCTGCGAGTCTTTCCGCAAGACCACCGGCATGGACTTCTACGCAATGGGCGAGCTTGAATATTATGTCATCTCTGACGACAACGAACTTTTCGCAGCCCGCGACCAGAAAGGCTATCACGAGTCATCGCCTTACGCAAAGTTCAACGACTTCCGCGTTGAGTGCATGAACCTCATCGCACAGGCCGGCGGACAAATCAAGTACGGTCACAACGAGGTCGGCAACTTCACCCTCGACGGCCGTATCTACGAGCAGAACGAAATCGAGTTCCTCCCCATCCCGGCCATGGAGGCTGCTGACAACCTGATGATTGCGAAGTGGGTCATCCGCACCGCTGCAATGCGTCGTGGCTATGACGTCACTTTCGCACCCAAGATCACAGCCGGCAAGGCAGGCTCAGGCCTCCACATCCACTTCAAGATAATGAAGGACGGTCAGAACATGATGACCGTAGACGGCAAACTGAGCGACATCGCCAAGAAGGCTATCGCCGGTATCCTTGACCAGGCCGACGCCATCACCGCCTTCGGCAACAAGGTTCCGACCTCATACTTCCGCCTTGTTCCTCACCAGGAGGCTCCGACCTCTATCTGTTGGGGTGACCGCAACCGTTCGGTGCTCGTCCGCGTACCGCTCGGCTGGACCGGCGAAATCGATATGTGCTCACAGGCCAATCCCCTCGAGACCTCAGGCGATGTCGCCGCTCCCCAGAAGCAGACCGCAGAGTTGCGCTCGGCTGACTGCTCGGCTGACATCTATCAGCTCATCGCCGGCATGGTGGTGGCCGCCCGCACCGGTTTCGAAATCGAAAACGCCCTCGAACGCGCCGAAGAGATGTATGTCAATGTCAACATCCACAACGACGAGAACAAGGCCAAGCTCGAATCGCTCAAGTCTCTGCCCGACAGCTGCGTGGCCTCTGCCGACTGTCTCGAGAAGAAGCGTGAGGTCTTCGAGAAGGAAGGTGTATTCTCGCCCCAGATGATCGACGGCATCATAGCCAAGCTGCGCAAGAATGACGACGCCAACCTCCGCCGTAAGGTAGAAGGTTCACCGACAGAGATGATGAAGGTAGTCAAGAAATCCTGGCACTGCGGTTAACCAAAAGACATAACACATCCCAATATAAAGCAGGGTCTGCGGTCAATGTTGACAGCAGACCCTGTTTATACTACATTATAAGGTTACTCACATTCTAACGTCTCTGACAGTATGTAGGATCGAGCCCAATACTGTTTACTTAAGATATTAGAGATATTGATAATCAAAAGGGATTTAAAAGAAATAAAGTATAAAAACAAGACTTTAGTAAACAGCAGTGGGCCGCGACCCTACATCCTGTCGATTGCAATCAATGTAGACAGCGGGTTGTAGCTTTTTATGACATGTCGAATAGGCGGAAGGTATCTGTCTTGAGGTCGACCGTAAGCAAGCGGTCAACTAACAGCGTGCCGTAGCCGGAGAGGTACTTGATGGCCTCGGACGCCTCGATGGAGGCTACCATAGCAGCGACGGGACCCAGCACACCCTCGACCGCACAGGGGAGCATCCCGGGGTCCTCGGGCGTCTCGGGAAAGAGGTCCGAGAAGCGTCTGTGTCCCGGCAAGTAGGTGCACACCTGGCCACGCATCCCCGTGACACCCCCTACCGTCAAGGGCTTTCCCACCTCGTGACACAACTCATCTATCATGTATTTTGTCGCGGGGTTATCGGTTGCCTCTATCACAAAATCGTAGTCCTTCAGAACATCCCTTCCGTTCTTCTTTGTCATCAATATCGGATGTATGCAGACCTCAACGTCCGTATTGAGCTCCGTGATACGCTTTGCCAGCGTTTCGGCTTTTGACTTGCCCACTTCTTCCTCCTTATAGAATACCTGGCGTTGAAGATTCGTCAAATCGATGGTGTCAAAATCGACCAAACCAATCCTTCCCACCCCGGCCCCGGCAAGATACATGGCCGTAGGACTTCCCAATGCACCGCAGCCGATGATAAGCACTGACCCAGAACGAAGCCTTGCCTGCCCTTCTCTACCTATAACTGATTCATTTCTTGAATATCTCGATGCCATACTTTTTTCATTTTGAATGAAACCACACTTAAAAGTAAGGTCTCGTTAATTATATCTCTCGATAATTTATATATAAGGGTCACAAGTTCTATACTTCTGTTTCTCACGCTCGTCCTCCCGTCAGTATTGCCAGCAAACGCGGTGTCCATCGGCGAAATATCAGAAAAACACAAAACGAAACAGACAGAAGAATGATGAATGTCAGCAGCATCGAAAAGACCACCCCGACATTACTCTCTCCGCATATCTTGATTGCGAGAAGGTTAGCCTTCGTGACAAACAACTGGTGAAAGGCGAATAAGAAGAAGGTAGACTGGACCAGCATACTCTTCATGCCGTCTCCCGAGTTCGTGGAAAAGGAGAGCCCTAAAAGTACGGCGATTACAAAAGCCAAAAGAACGACTGTGAGATAGACTATATAGGCCAAGTGGGGTGGCATCTTGACCAGAGTGTGAATAGCTGCCAATCCGAGAGTGAGGACCAGTAAGCAGTAGCGGTAGGGTTTCAGAAAGCCTAACTTATTAAAATCCACTCCTTTAATTCCGAACCATGCCCCCAAAATGAACCACTGAAGATTTTGCAGGCTAAGACAGAAGATCAGAAGGAATACGAAGAGCGCAATGACAATCCATAACCGGGAAGCTACTACCCTTACCAATGGTGCCAGACAGACAAAAGCCATAAGGTTGCGAATGAACCAAAAGGCAAATGCATAAGGCATGTTCTGGGCTTCGGGGATGTAGATGAATCCCTTGAAGAAGTTAGGCCAATCGACTCCTTCCGGTGTGAAGACACCGAGGCCTGACTGCCCTAAGAACCTGACTTTAAAGTATAAAAGCGCGCAACAAATGATGTTCCACAGGACATACGGTACAAACAAGGTTCGAATCCTCCGCCCCAGTTTGGAGTAATATTTCTCTATGTCAAATCTCTTGAAGTTGATAAAAAACAGGTATCCCGAAACTATGAAGAAACAGGGTACAGCCGCCGTGCAAAACCGGTGGACCGACTCGTCAATCATCCGACCGATGCAATTATACTCTGTCGGAATGACATTGTAATTCGGAGTGCTGTGAATAAAGAGGATACCGAGAATAAGGAAAAGCTTGGTCTTGTCTATCAATTCAAGACGGTTGTTCTTTTCTATCGCAGATTCGGTAAACATGGTCGCAGTTAGTTTTTCGGTCACTTCAATGTCGGATTCACAAGTGAACTGCAAAATTAGTTCATTCAAGCCAAAATTCAAAACGCAAACCTAACCGATTGACTAAAAATCAGACCCTCTCGGGACCCAAATAATGGAAATGTCAGAAATTATTTGTAATTTTGAGAAACTTTCAGTGTATCAATTCCCCAAAAAGTTGTTTTGACAACTTAAATTATTCTCTTATTCTCTCTCCGGTATCAGTCAAATGAATAAGAAAACCAAGGCTATCCATACTCCTTATCCTCAGAAGGATACATACGGGGCCCTGTCAATGCCGGTGTATCACTGCGCCGCCTACGAGTTTGAAGACGCAGACACCATGAGCGACGCTTTCTGCGGCCGGACCAATGTTCCTGACTATTCACGTGTCACCAATCCCACAGTCATTCACTACGAGAATATCGTCAAGGAGCTTACCGGAGCGCGCGATGTAGTAGCGTTCAACTCCGGCATGGCCGCCATCTCGGCCGTTGCCTTCGCCCTGACTAAGGCCGGAAGCCGAATCGTCACCTCACGCCATCTCTTCGGAAACACCTACCTGCTCTTCACCAAGACCCTGAAGCGGTTCGGTGTCGAGACAGTGTTCGTTGACCTGACAGACCCAGAAGCCGTGCGTAAGGCCATGAATGACAACACGGCGATGATATACATGGAAACCGTCACTAATCCTCAGATGGAGGTCGCCGACCTGCAAACTCTCGCAGATATCGCTCACGAACATGGCGCATGGCTTGTAGCGGATTCGACAATGATACCCTTTGTATACTATGACATGAAGTCGATGGGTGTGGATGTCGAACTGTTGTCAAGCACTAAATACATCTCCGGAGGAGCCACGTCTCTCGGCGGCCTGGTGATAGACTACGGTACCGTTCCCGACCTGGACTATATTCTGCGGAAAGATATCCTTATGAACCTCGGCGGGTATCTCAATCCGCACGCCGCCTACATGCAGACCTTGGGTCTCGAGACCCTCGAAGCCCGTTATGCACTTCAGGAAAAGAATGCCATGAAGGTGGCCGAAGCGCTCAGTGAGCTCGACAAAATAACCGTCCGTTATCCCGGTCTCAAAGGAGATGAGTTTCACGAAGTCACCTCCCGCCAGTTCGGCGGAAAATATGGCGCCATGCTGACACTCACCCTCCCCGACGAAGAGAGCTGCAAGAAGTTCATCAATTCACTTCAGCTCATAAAGAGGGCAACCAATCTGTTTGACAACCGTACCCTCGCCATTCACCCGGCGAGCACCATCTTCGGAACACTCACGGCTGAAGAACGTAAGGCCATGGATGTTTCCGAGCGTCTCATACGTCTCTCCATCGGTCTTGAAGACCCCGAAGACCTCATTGCCGACCTCAGACAGGCTCTCGACAAGGCCGTGAAATAAGCAGAAAGGCTCTGTCAACCTCACTCAACCTCACTCTGAAGAAAACGGACAGCCCACATCATGTCCTTTCCTCCGGAGTGACCAATTCACTTTTTTATGGGTACAATCAACCACAGGATAAAGGACGGGAAGCCAGTGTTCTCTTTCGAGATACTCCCGCCGCTCAAGGGCAACAGCATATATAAGGTCTATAACATCATAGACAAACTGAAGGAATTCAATCCGGAATACATCAACATCACGTCCCATCACAGCGAGTGTGTCTATAACGAACAGCCGGACGGCTCACTGAGGCGCGTGACGGTGCGTAAACGTCCCGGCACTGTCGCCATAGCGGCCGCCATCCAGAACAAATATGGGATAACGGCGGTCCCGCATATCATCTGCAAAGGCTTCTCCAAAGAGGAGACAGAATATGCCCTGCTTGACCTCAACTTCCTCGGAATCACAAACCTCCTTTTGCTCCGGGGAGACTCAAAGTCTCTCGAGACCATAAATCAGGACCCGAATCTGTATCACGAGCACGCCGTTGAACTCCAGGAGCAGGTGAACAACTTCAACCGAGGGATTGCCCTCGACGGCAGTCGTCTCCAAGGAATCGAGACACCCTTCGAGTATGGAATGGCCTGCTATCCCGAGAAGCACGAGGAGGCCCCGAACATGGATTCGGACCTCTACTGGGCCAAGAAGAAGGTAGAGGCGGGAGCTAAATATCTCGTTACACAGATGTTCTTCGACAACCGGAAGTACTACCGGTTTGTGGAGCGGGCTCGCGCCATAGGTATCGACGTACCCATCATTCCGGGTGTCAAGCCGATCGTCCTGGCCAATCAGCTGACCGTTCTCCCGAGAGTGTTCCGCACCGACATACCGGAGGAATTTGCATCCGAACTGCGTAAGTGTCGCGACAACGAGGCGGTCAAGGCCGTCGGTGTCGAATGGCTGACCGAGCAGTGCAAGGACCTCATAGCCCACGGTGTTCCCGGTCTTCATTTCTATACTTTCTTGGCCTCTGACAGCGTGCGTAAGGTAGCCGAACAGATTTATTAAGTAGGAGGGTGCATAAGCGTGACCCCGCGTAATAGAAGTGCGGGGCCCGATTTTAATGGTCTCAAAAAAAGTAAAACCGAATGACTGACTACAAAACGACCGAGAACGACATACTGGCGGAGGCCCGCAAGAGGGTTCTGGTGCTTGACGGCGCCATGGGCACGATGATACAGAAACATAACCTGTCAGAAAAGGACTTTCGCGGCGAAAGGTTTAAGGAGAGCCAAAATATACTCAAGGGGTTCAATGACCTACTGACTCTCACCCGTCCCGACATTATCCGTTCCATCCATGAGCAATACCTCGAGGCCGGAGCGGATATAATAGAGACCGACACCTTCAACGCCAACGCCATATCCATGGCGGATTACGGTTTAAGCAATTTGGTCCGGGAAATAAATGTCAAGGGAGCGGGTCTCGCCCGCGAGGCCGTGGAAGGCCATTTAAAAAAGACCGGTCGCAGGTGTTGGGTTGCCGGTAGCATGGGCCCGACCAATGTATCACTCTCCCTGCCTATAGAAGAAGGTGAGCAACGTGCGGTTGACTTTCAAAAGATGGCCGAAGCGATGGAAGAGCAGGCGGCCGCGCTTCTCGAAGGGGGTGTAGATGTCATTTTGCTTGAGACAATTTTCGATACGCTCAACGCAAAGGCGGCACTCTACGGAATCGAGGAGGCAATGGTGAAAACCGGAATACGGAGGCCACTCATGATTTCGGTGACGCTGACCCGCGAGGGGCGCACCCTTTCCGGTCAGACCCTTAGGGCATTCGTAGCATCGGTGAGCCATGCCTCACCGTTGTCAATCGGTCTCAACTGCGGTTTCGGACCTCGGGACATGGAGCGTTATGTGGAAGAGCTGCAGGATGTGCCTTTCCTCATTTCGGCACATCCCAATGCCGGACTGCCCGATGAGTTGGGGAGGTACAGAGAGACTCCCGAAGAGATGGCCGAGGTCATCAAGAACATGCTTGAAAGACGCCTGCTCAACATAGTGGGCGGTTGCTGCGGCACAACCCCGGCACATATAAAGGAGATTGCGCGAGCAGCCTCTCACGCCCTTCCGAGACAGGTACCGGAGGACGACTCCAAACTCAGGCTCAGCGGCCTGAAGCCCCTCGAAATCGACCCGGAGGACTTCGTCAAGGTCGGCGAGCGGTGCAACGTTGCCGGAAGCCGCAAGTTCCTGCGACTGGTCAAGGAGAACAATCTCAGCGAGGCTCTCTCAATAGCGGGAGACCAGCTCGGCAAGGGTGCTCAGATTCTGGACATCAACATGGACGACGGTCTTCTTGACTCGCAAAAGAAGATGGTGGAGTTCATCACCCTTTTGGGCTATGATGCTGCCACGTCTGAGGTGCCGGTGATGGTAGACTCGTCTGACATAAATGTCATAAAAGGTGCCCTGCGTGCCCTTCAGGGGAAGCCTATCGTCAACTCCATAAGCCTCAAGGAGGGTGAGGAGGCCTTCGTCGAACATGCCGAAGAAATCAAGAAACTCGGAGGCGCCGTGATAGTGATGGCGTTTGACGAAGCTGGGCAGGCCGACACCCTCGACCGCCGGATTGAGATATGCGCCAGGGCGTACCGTATCCTGACGGAGAAGGTCGGATTCAGCGGAAAGGACATAATTTTCGACCCTAACATTCTGACCATCGCTACCGGAATAGAGTCACATGACCGATATGCGCTCGACTATCTCGAAGCGACAGAGTGGATAAAGAAGAATCTGCCCGGGGCCCGGGTCAGCGGCGGAGTCAGCAACCTCTCTTTCGCCTTTCGCGGAAACAATAAAGTCAGGGAGGCGATGCACACGGTTTTCCTCCACCATGCCCGCCTGCGTGGAATGGACATGGCCATCATCAACCCGTCGACTTCTCTCGACATTGAAACGGTTGACCCGGCTTTGAGAGAGGCCGTCGAGGATGTTATCTTTATGAGGAGAGAGGATGCCACGTCACGCTTGAGCGCCCTCGCCCAGGAACTTTCGGCACAAACTGAAAAGCCCAAAGGAGCTGGAAGGACCGTCACGGACTCGAAGTCAGAAGAAGACAAACAGGTCTCTCTCGCCTCGATGGTGATCTCCGGTAACCCGGAAGGGTTGGAGAAGGAACTCGAACGTGCCTTGAGCGAGGAAGGGAGCGCCATGGGGGTCATTAAAAACCGGCTGATGGTCGGAATGAATAAGGTCGGTGAGGCTTTTGGCGCCGGCCGGATGTTCCTTCCTCAGGTTGTAAGAAGCGCCGGAGTGATGAAGAGGGCCATCTCGTGGCTCACGCCTCACATAGAGGACGAAAACCGGAAACGGGAACAGGACTGCGAAGCTGAAGCATTGAATGGAACCGCCCCCGGCCAACAGGACCCGAATTCCACTGCTGCCAACACCTTCATCCTCGCAACGGTCAAGGGTGACGTCCATGACATCGGCAAGAATATTGTCGCTGTCGTGCTGCGCTGCAGCGGATTCGAAGTCATTGATCTCGGTGTTATGGTCCCGAAGGAGAAAATCATCGACGAGGTAAAACGGACCGGCGCGAAGTTCGTAGGCCTCAGCGGCCTCATCACCCCCTCGTTGAGCGAGATGGTCGATGTTGCACGCGCACTTGAGGATGAAGGACTGAAGGATACCGTCCTGTTTGTCGGGGGTGCCACAACGTCTGCGGTCCATACCGCCGTCAAGATTGCACCGGAATTTTCAGGAAGCGTTATCCACACCACAGACGCGGCCTCACTCGTCGACATGGCCTCAAAGGTTAAGGATGAGTCCACTCGTGAGCTGACCCTGGCTGAAAACCGAAAGCGACAGGAAGAGGAACGCATCGATTTTGAAAGACGCAATGAAAACGCAGCCCCCAAAGCCGACAGGCAAAGCTCTTTCCGTCCCGCGGACACACCGATGCCCGAACCTATAGTCAAGGGTACGACCGATTTTGAAATTGGTTTGGAAGAGGTGGAACCTCTGATAAACTGGAAGGCTTTCAATGCGGTTTGGAGGATTCCCAACAACGAGGAAACCGAGGAATCCAAGAAACTGCGGGCGGACGCTGAAAAGCTCCTCGACGAGTTGAAGGGGCGCGGTTTCAGACTCCGTTCAAGGGCCGTCATCTTGCCTGCCCGAAGAGAGGGTGACGATATCATCATCGTTTCTGAAGGTGGAGAAGAAATAGTCATCCCTACGATTAGGCAGGAAGCCGGTGACTGTTTGGCCGTCGCCGACTTCGTGGCTCCGGGAAATGATTGGATTGCCCTTTTCTGCGCAACCGTCGGCCCCGACTACGACCGTCTGAAGTCATCTGAAACGGATGATTATCGCAGTCTGCTTTTTGACTCGCTCGGAGACAGGCTTGTCGAGGCGGCGACCGAATACACCCACCGAAAGGTTCATCGCGAGTTGTGGAGTCTGACATCCAAGCCCGGCCCGAGACCGGCCATCGGCTATCCCTCCCTTCCGGACCAGACGTTGACGAAAGTCGTTTCGCCGCTGCTGCGCTATGACGAACTGGGAGTGACCGTGACCGAGAACGGAGCCTTGTCGCCGTCGTCGACCACTACCGGATTCATCTTCGCCTACCCCAGCGCCCGCTACTTCGACATCGGCCTCCTCTCCGAAGGCAC
>CAZUAK010000054.1:645-12451 GCA_964618395.1 uncultured Sangeribacter sp. | reverse complement strand
AAAAGACAACCCCCGCCAATCACGGCGGAGGTTGCTAACTGAAGTTTTCGAATCTATATTTACTTGATTGGGTCAGTCGTGACGCTCTACTGACAGGAGTTGGTTTAGTGTCTCCCGATTAGTAGATGAAGTCGACTTCCTGAACTTTATTGAAGAACTTGTAGGCGCGGGTAGACTCCCAGGTAGCCTTGGCCTCGTCCCAGAACTTCTTGTCGGTTTCGAACTGAGTCACGGCGCCGAGGTTTGCCTGATAGGCGACGGTGTCATCATAGAAGGTCTGGAGGGCTGCCTCATACTCGGCCTGCTCTTCGGGGGTAGCGTTGGCTCCGGGGTTGGTCGGACGCTTGGGAGACTCGATGCCGATGATGCCGGGATAGAGGGGTTCAGCCTCGGCGAGGATTTTCTTCTCGTCCTTGTCGTTCCATGATACAGCGGCTACGTGCCACTTCTTGAGGTCGGCCTCATACTGCTTCATTGCAGCCTGATAGTAAGCGTAACCTGCGCGGGCGTTATTGTATTTGTTGATGTCAGAAGCGGTAGCGTCGGCACCCGGTGCGACGGGAGCGGGTACCTCACGTTCCCAGTCAGCTTCAGTCCAGCCTTCTGTATTGGCTGCGCTGTAGTAGTTGCGGTCCAGGCCCATGCCGTTGACGTAGGCTGTCGGCGGAACGGGGTGGGTAGTGTTGGGTTCTATCTCATTGAACGGATTGACGTTGAGGTAGCTCTTCATGGAGCCGGCCGGGATGCGGAGGGTGGCTTTGCGAACATAGGTTCCGAAAGCGTGCTCGGCGGCGAGGGGAGCCTCTTCAGCGAGTATGTCTACGGCGATGACGTTCTCAGTCTTGTCGAAGGCGAGCTCCTCAATCTTCTTCACGTCCTGAGAGATGATGATGCGCTCGAACTGATCGCACTTTGCGAAAGCCTTCTCACCGATGACGCTGACACCTTCGGGAACGGTGAAGGCCTTGGTTGCGGTCTGATAGTTGCGCGGAACCATAACGAGGGTTACTTCGTCATTGGCATCCTTGCGGTAGATCACACCGCCGTCGCTGAAGAAGTTGGCGAAGCCCTCTTCGAGATATACGCCTTCGAGGTTCTTGGCCTTATCGCTGAGGTCGGTGAAGAATTCGGGGTTGAAGGGGCGAAGGTTGAAACCGTCGCTGCTGTTGCCCTGCATGTTGTTGGCAGTGCTGGTGGGGATGGTGATTTTTCTGACATTGTCATCAACGCCCTCGTAGGCCTTGAGGTCCCAGCCGCCGATGGTGTAGACAGTTTCGGGAGTGTCTTCGGTGGCCGGTACGGTCACGATGTTGGGGACGATGACGTCAGCACCCTGGATAGCGGCCACGAGCATGACGTTGGCCACTGTCTCGCTGGGGGTATATTCGATTACCTGTCCGTTTTCGTAGGTCACGACGAGGTCATACACCACAGTTTTGATCGAGGTCTGAGCGGGCGCCTGGATCTGCGAGTAGGTAGGATTCAAAGTAGCCTCCACAACATTGAGGCCGGGAAGCACCGGTTCCGGATCGTCTTTTGAACAGCCGGTCGCCAGCAGTACGGCTCCGAGTGCGATTACATAAAGCTTCTTCATACTTCAGATTCGGTTTCTCATCCTCCAATGAAACGCAGATTGTTTATCGATGTTTCGGGTCAATAAGTGTGAGGATTGATTGAGGCTTGTCAGGTTAGGTTAGTTCTTCACAAACACCGCAACGACACTTATGATTTTTGTTTCTTGTTTCCGGACAGACTCCGGTCACCCCGAGGTCCTGTCCTTAATAACCGCAAAGTTAATTTAAAAATACTAAATGGCAAAATTTAGTGCTATAAAGCATATTTCTGACGGTCTGAAAGGAAACCCGGAGATTGGTCCGGACTCTTAAAGCCCTAAAACCGGTATACTGGTTTTATCTCGGAAAGGGAGTTTAAAACCGGTATATTGGTCTTGAGCCCGGTGGGCGACCTTAAAAGTCGACGCAGGCGCGGTCCTCTTTATACGGAGCCACGATAGCGGCGGCCGCCACATGGGCCGGGTGCTTGGAATATGTCTCCACGTCAGCGAGGGTGGGAACAATGGCGATCAGGACAACATCCCAGTCTTCGGCGGGATTCTGATTTAATCCCACCTCCATCGACTCCAGACACTCTATCTGAGAGGGGAGGGCGAGAAGGGCGTCGCGGAATTTCATCGCTACATCGCGACGTTCCTCAGCGCTTCCGCGAAGCTTGAACATAACGGTATGCTTGACCATATAATGTCTTTTAAATATTCGGTTAATAGTTTAAATCACTGTGAGTTGAAGCTAACGGCTAAGTCTCTATGCTGACCTCGTCCGCGTTGTATGAGTTACAGCCCTCGGCTTGTCTGTCAGATGACGCTGCCGTTACGAGATGGTTTAGCTATACAGTCTCTCGCGTGCTGCCAGAACCTTCGGGTCGGTGACATAGTCGTCATAGTCCATCATCTTATCGATGATGCCGTTCGGCGTCAGCTCTATGATGCGGTTGCAGACGGTCTGGATAAACTCGTGGTCATGGCTCGACATGAGGATGACACCCTTGAAGTTCTGGAGCGTGTTGTTGAACGCCTGGATTGATTCAAGGTCAAGGTGGTTGGTCGGTGAGTCGAGCACCAGCGTGTTGGCGTCGGTCAGCATCATGCGCGCAATCATGCAGCGGATTTTCTCACCGCCAGAAAGTACCGAGGCCTTCTTGAGCACCTCCTCGCCGCTGAAGAGCATCTTGCCGAGGAAGCCCTTGAGGTAAATCTCAGAAGAATCCTTAGAATACTGACACAGCCAGTCGACAAGGTTCAAGTCTGTCTCGAAGAAGGAGGAGTTGTCCAGGGGGAGGTAGGCGTTGGTGATTGTCTGGCCCCACTCGTAGGTGCCGGCGTCAGCCTTACGGTTGCCCATGATGATTTCGAACAGGGCTGTCATGGCACGAGGATCGCGGCTGAGGAAGGCCACCTTGTCGCCCTTCTCTATCTGGAAATTCACGTTGTCGAAGAGGACTTCGCCATCGACCGACGCCTTCAGGCCCTTGACCTCAAGGATTTTATTGCCCACCTCGCGGTTGGGAGTGAAGATAATGCCCGGGTAGCGTCTTGAAGAGGGCTTGATTTCTTCGATGTTGAGTTTCTCAAGCATCTTCTTTCGGCTTGTGGTCTGCTTTGACTTGGCCACGTTTGCAGAGAAGCGCTGGATAAACTCCATGAGCTCCTTCCGCTTCTCCTCGGCCTTCTTGTTGGCGGCCTGCTGCTGGCGCAGCGCCAACTGTGAAGACTGATACCAGAAAGAATAGTTTCCGGCAAAAAGGGATATCTTGTTATAGTCGATGTCGAGCGTGTGGGTTGAGACGGCGTCGAGGAAGTGGCGGTCGTGGCTGACGACGAGCACCGTGTTTTCAAAGTTGGCGAGATAGTTTTCCAGCCAGGCGACTGTCTCCAGGTCGAGGTCATTGGTGGGCTCGTCGAGCAGCAGGTTGTCGGGGTTACCGAACAGGGCCTTGGCGAGAAGGACGCGGACCTTCTCATTGGCGCTCATGTCCTTCATGAGCATGTAGTGGCGGTCCTCCTTGATGCCCAGGCCGGAAAGAAGGGCCGCGGCGTCGCTCTCGGCGTTCCATCCCTCGAGTTCGGCGAACTTCTCTTCGAGTTCGGCCGCGCGGATGCCGTCGGCGTCAGAGAAATCCTCCTTGGCATAGATGGCATCCTTTTCTTGCATGATGTCCCACAGAACAGAGTGGCCGCGGAGAACCGTCTCGATGACGGTACACTCATCGAACTCGAAGTGGTCCTGTGACAGCACAGACAGGCGCTCGTCCGGTCCGAAGACCACGGTCCCCTGGGTAGGGGAGAGCTGACCGGCAATCAGCTTCATGAAAGTGGATTTGCCGGCGCCGTTAGCTCCGATTATGCCATAGCAGTTTCCACGGTTAAAAGTCAGGTTAACGTCAGAAAACAGGGTCCGTTTTCCGAACTGTATTCCGAGATTCCGGGTTTGTATCATTTTATGCTTCTTTTCTTCTTTTAGTCTGCAAAGTTACGAAATTCTCATCTGACCGCAAAAACAGAATGAATATCTGCCTTTATGTCGATGTCAAGAGTTCATGTTTGCCCCTATAGAAAAATGAGAAGAACTAGGAATAGAAATGAGAAGAACGAAGAATAATCCCGGTGGTTATTCAACCAATAACAGAGGTGGTGTGTTATAATTTCGAAACAAGACATTTAAATCAATCGAAAATATGAAAAACACAATTCTTATCGCTTACTTCCTTCAGAAAGGTAAAACAGAAGAAACCCAGTGTCAGAAAGTAGTCGCCCAGATCGGCGAGGCACTGAAGGCCAAGGGCCTGGAATATTCCGAGTTCGCCATCACACCTACCGAGGAATATCCCGCAGAGCGTGAAAACTTCGAGATGGTCACCAAACTCGAAAAGGAGAACCGTCGCCGTCCCGAGCTGACAAGCAAGTACAGCGGGATGAAAGATGTGACCCACCTCGTACTGGTCGCACCTAACTGGTGGAACGATCTCCCTATGGCAGTCTACAGCTTCCTCGACGAGTATGACTTCGCAGAGAAGAAGATCGTGCCCGTAATCGTTCACGGAGGTGACGGAGCTGAGGAAATCACCAAGTCCCTGCGCAACTTCCTCCACAAGAACTGGATTCTCCCGACGGTTGCCATCGCTGACACCGCCAACGACGGCACCGAAATCACGAAGGCCATAGACGAGCTCTTCCAGCCTTCAGTCTCCAAGTACTGATCTACAGACGCCAAGTTATAAAAATATCGATAAAAGGTGAAAATAAAAGGTGCGGTCTCCGGTTTGAACCGGAGACCGCATCATTCGTCTTATTAATTCGATAGTTGCTCGATGGGAGTGACGCCGACGTTATGAGTGTCAAAGATTCGGCGCGCTGAGCTGTCGAAGATTTTCCAGTGATACCTTTGCGCTGAGGGGATGCTGTCGGCCATGGAGGAGGGGTAGACGCGGAAGTTGTGACGACTCTCGGGTTTGGCGGCGAAGAAGGTGTCATACTCCGCCTTTGTCAGGCGCGGCTTCCCTTTTTCATCACGTTCAATGTCAACGCGCACGAGTGCTCCGCCACGGGTGTCTCCCGTCTTCATGTTGGAAATGAAATTCCCCAGGCTATAAACGGTCAGAACATCCTTGTCTTCCTTCTCATTGTGCTCTATCTTCATCGGCTGGATTACATGCGGGTGGGAACCGATGATGAGGTCAACGCCCTGCTCCTTGAGAAAAGCGGCCATGTCACGCTGATAAGCGTTTTCGACAAGCACATACTCCACACCCCAGTGGATGCAGACCGTCACGATCTCGGCACCCTTAGCGCGGGCCCTCCGTATTTCGTCCGCCATCAAAGCCCGGTCGAAGCCCGCTACCTCGGTATCCTCCTTCGGTTCAATCCCGTTGGTGCCGTAAGTATAATTCAGGAAGGCGAACTTTATACCGTTTATATCCTTGATGAGAGGTGCGAGAGAATCGCGCTCCGCACGGTTGCGGAACGTCCCGATGTGGGCCACGCCTATAGAGTCGAGGGCAGAGAGTGTCCTCTTCGCCGCGCGGTCGCCGCTGTCCAGACAATGGTTGTTTGCCGTTAGGAACAGATCGAAGCCCGCATCTTTAAGAGCCACGGCATAGCTGTCAGGGGCCGAGAAACAGGGATAGCCCGAATATCTCGGTCCGCCGCCGAGGGGGACCTCCAGGTTGACCACGGCATAATCGGCCTCTGTGATTACGGGTGCAATGAGGTCGAAACAGTCTGAATAATCGTAAGTCTTGCCGTCGCCTCCCAACTCAAGCGCCCTTTCGAGCTGAGCGGTGTGCTGCATCGCGTCGCCGACAAAGACCAGCGTCGCCTTTCCAGACAGGTTGACGGCCGAATCTGCGCGAACTGCGACCGAATCGGAATCAGACACGGTCTGCTGACCGCGGGCGCAACCGCACGCAAGACAGGAGAGGGCGAGGCCTAAGATCAGATGGCGAACCATAACCGTTAGGGAATCAATGGTGGGGATTGCGTCGATAAGCCTCCAGCGTATTGAGGAGCAGCGAGCAGATGGTCATCGGACCGACACCGCCCGGCACGGGAGTAATCATCGAAGCGAGCGGAGCTACCTCGTCATAAGCCACGTCTCCCGCCAGGCGCGAGCCGCTCTTGCGGGTGGCGTCAGGCACGCGAGTGGTTCCGACATCCATCACCACCGCGCCCGGCTTGACCATGTCTGCGGTTACGAAGCCCGGTTGACCCAAAGCCGAGACGATGATATCGGCCTCACGACACTTCTCCTTGATATCCTTCGTGGCCGAGTGGCAGACGGTCACCGTACAGTTACCCGGGGTGCCCTTCTCCATGAGCATGATGGCGGCCGGCTTGCCGACGATATTGCTTCGACCAAGCACCACGGCATGCTTACCCTTTGTCTCCACATTATATCGCTTCAGCAGCTCCATAACGGCTGACGGAGTCGCCGGCTTGTAAGAAGGCAGCCCTATCACCATGCGTCCGATATTGGCCGGGTTGCATCCGTCAACATCCTTGTCTATGGCGATAGAGGCTGCCACACGGTCAGAATCGATATGGCGCGGGAGGGGCATCTGAACGATATATCCGTCAATCTCCGGGTTCTCATTCAGCTCCTTGATAAGATTCATGAACTCCTCTTCGGTGATGTCCGACTCCCTGCGGAAGAGGGTCGACTTGAAACCGCAGGCGTCACAATTTTTCTGGGCGTTGCCCACGTATGCCTCGCTGCCGCCGTCGTGTCCGACGATGACGATTCCGAGATGTGGAGGACGGCCTCCGTTTTCAACTATGGATTTTACTTCGGCGGCTATCTCTTCCTTTATGGCCGCTGCGGTAGCTTTTCCGTCAATAACAGTCATGGTAAGTAACTCTAAGGTAATGCTTAAGCAACTCTCAAAAATCAGGACTTCCGGCACAAGTCGTATTTCCTAATTTGTTCCGGAGTCAGAATGTAGGGTCGCGGCCTGCCGCGACCGTGAGGGAGTGTATTCGGATCAAGTGCTTCCAGAGACACGGTCGCGGCAGGCCGCGACCCTACATTCTGACATGCACTGTAATTTCAACTTTTGCAGGAAGTCCTATTTTTGAGAGTTGCTTATCAGGAATTAGGGATTGGGTTTCTGTGCAGAGTAGGTGAAGACTATGCCGGCCCGGTCCGTGTGGAGAACACACATTGTCGGTGAAGAGAGATATGGCGTGCAGGCGGTCACGGCCGTCGTTGTCGTCCCCGTATAACTGTTGGTGGACGACTCCAGATTGAGGTTAACCGGAATCACAAGGAACTCCGTGTCTGCTACGGTCACCTCATCCTGTTTCGAAAGTGCTATGATGTAATCTCGAAGTGAGGTGAACTTATAGACACCGTTGGCAGAATCGTATGCTGCCCAGAACGAGCTCTTTCCGTCGGGGAGCTGGCCTTCGTTGAAGAACCTGTCAGCCTCCGAGGCCTTAATCATCAACAGGTAGGGAGGGAGACCTATGCCATAGTCGTTCTCGATGGCCGACGCGGGGATGGACAATGTCAGGTTCGAAATCATCGAGGCCGCCGAGGGTGTGCTGACATACTGGTCGAGAAGACGCTTGGCCGGGAAAAAGAAATGGGTCTGATAACCGCCCGGGGTTGTGATGATGGACTTACCGTTGCGGAACATCGCCTGGAGCGAAGCGGCAGGTCGGTAGACGATACGGTTTGTCGAGAGTACTTCCGGAGCAGTAGAGATGAGGGCCACGGAGTCGCGCTTCACCTTCTCGGCTGTCACAACCTGATTGTCGACATACTCTGTCGAAATGTAACGGGTATGGTAGTAGAGCATGAACTGGGTGGCGCTAACATTGGCGATACATCCGCTTCCGAAAACGGGCTTGACATAAATGCCCGGCAGGAAAGTGGCGAAAGACGAAGGCCATGCGAAGAGCTCCGGTTCCGTACGGTACCTGTTAACGAGGTCCGGGCCGAATTTCTCATAATTCTCGCCGGTCAGCTTTATGGGGAGGGTGAGGAGGTTGGCCGAACCCATCACGTCGCTCGCGCCGACGGTCGAGAGTGTGTATGTCTTTGACACTAACAGGTCAGCCGGATTATAGAATCCCTCAGGGTTAAACTCGTTTGTGACGGTGTCGGCCTTCACGCTGTTGAACCGTTGGTTCATCAGATATACCCGGAGCTGTTGAGGCGCCAGAGAGTCTCCGGTGATTTCATTGCGCGGAACGCGCAGGAGAATCCTCACCGAGTCGAGGTGATTAGCTGTGATGGAGTCAGCCAAGGGGAGGGCCGAGGCGCACATGAGCCGGGTCACGTACTCGCAGCTCAACTCGCCGTATTCCGGACAGACGATTCGACCGATTAGGTTTGTCTGCGAACGGGCGTCATACTTAGGAGCCTCCAGCGTCACGGCGTCGAGCGACAGGGTCAGAGAGTCGACCGTTATGGATACGTCGCCGGCCACCAGGCCTGCGCCGATAGGGGAGGTGTCGTCGTTACAGGCCGTCAGCGCGAGACACGCGCCGAGACATGACAGAGCGACAGTCTTAAAGAGTCTTTTCATCTTCAAAAAGGACTGAAAGAAGATAGGAATCAGGGATGAGGGGAGGGGCCGGCTCAGATGGCTTCGTAGAACTCCGCGATGGCTGCCGCCGGATTCTCACCCATTTTCTCCGGAGTCAGGTAGGGGATGCCCTTTTCTTCAACGAGGGCGAGGAGCTCCGGGTCCGGCTCAGCGTGGAATATCACGGCGTTAGAGTGGTCGATGGCCATGCGGTGAAGGATTTTGGGATTGTTCTCCAGATCCTTGTATTTCTTGATTTCCGTTTTCTGGATACCGTCCTCGCCGAGCTTGCGGAGGAACTCCGGGTCGATCGTTCCGCTGTCGGCCTTGGCCGGTATGGAATAGACAATCTTTGACTTCTTGAGCATCGGGGTGTCGGCTGTCTGCTTGTGGAGGTAGAGGGGGAGCAGCGCGGTTATCCAGCCGGTGCAGTGAACGATCTTCGGGTCCCAGCGCAGTTTCTTGATTGTCTCAAGGGAGCCGCGTGCGAAGAAGATTGCCCGCTCGTCGTTATCCTTGCGGTTTGAACCGATAGCGTCCTCGTCAGAGTCCTCCTTCTGGAAGTAGTCGTCATTGTCTATGAAATAGACCTGGATACGGCTGGGCTGCAGGGAGGCGACCTTGAGAATCAGCGGATGGTCAGCGTCGTTGATGGGAATGTTGAGCCCGCTGAGACGTATAACCTCGTGGAGTTGGTTACGACGCTCGTTGATGGCTCCGAGTTTGGGCATGAACGCCCTGACCTCGTGCTTCTTCGAGTGCATTTTGGTCAATATGTCCTTGCTCAACTCGGCTACTTCACTCCCCGCGATATAGGGAGCCACCTCTTGAGTCACAAAAAGGAGTCGCTTATCGTTCATATCATCAGTAGTTTACAGACGCCTCTGCGCTACGTTTCACTGAATGTCGCGGTTGCGTCTAAGTATCGGCATAAAATTTGCCAAGTGCAAAGTTAATAAAAAATTACGATATATGGGTCCTTCGGCCCTCTCTTTCAGCTATATTTAAGACCTTTTAAGATAATAGCCCAGCCTCTCTGTCCCCGCCGCGGAGGTTGTTTGCCCTCATTTTTGTGACGCGCCCTAAAAAAGTTTAGGCTTCTTCTTTGTATGGTGTTCAAAATTCGCTAAATTTGCATCGATTTTGTCTAAAACGCACTTCGTCAGCGGCACCGGTCAGGAAAAGAGCGTTTCTTTTTCTGCCCGCCTCCGATGAGAGAAGGCCATAAAGACAGGTTTGAAATCAAAAGATAAAGATGAAAATAATAAGAAAGGTCAGCGAACTTCTTGACTTCATCGCCCTGTGTGAGGAAGACCACCGCGCCGTCGGACTCGTGCCCACCATGGGGGCGCTCCACGCCGGTCACCTCTCCCTGGTCGAAAAGGCTGTCAAGGAAAACGACGTGACCGTCGTCAGCCTGTTCGTTAACCCCACGCAGTTCAATAACCCGGAAGATCTGAGGACATACCCGCGAGACGAGGAAGCCGACTTCAAGCTGCTTGCTCAGGCGGGAGTCGACGTTGCCTTCGCCCCCTCGGTAGAGGAGATATACCCTGCCGACGGACCGGCTCCCCGCAACGACTTCAACCTCGGCCGCGTAGCAGAGGTGATGGAGGGTGCCAAGCGTCCCGGACATTTCCAGGGTGTGGCACAGATAGTAAACCGCCTCTTCAACCTCGTGCGCCCAAAGCGCGCATACTTCGGTGAAAAGGACTTTCAGCAGATAGCCGTTATCCGCTCGATGGTCGAAAGCGAGCATATCGATGTCGAAATCATCGCGTGTCCCATCAAGCGCGCCGACGACGGACTGGCCCTTTCGAGCCGCAACACCCTGTTGACGCCCGACCAGCGTGCCGTAGCCCCCGTGATTTACAAGTCACTCAGCGAGAGCGTGGACTACAGCCGCGACCATACCCTGCAAGAGACGCGCGACTACGTGATGAAGACCATCAACGCGCAGCCCGAGATGGATGTCGAATATTTCGACATCGTCGATGCCCGCACCCTCGAGACCATCGACCGGTGGGAGGAGTCGCCGTGGATTGTCGGCTGCATCACCGTCTGGTGCGGAAAGGTCCGCCTCATTGACAACATCTGTTACAGGCGCTGAGAGCGGAGCCTCACCGGAGACAGAACAGTAGATTTGGCTCAAAGCCGGTTTTCAAGACTGTAAAAAAAGAACCATGCTCATCGAAATGATGAAATCAAAGATTCACCGCGTGACAGTCACCGAGGCGAATCTGAACTATGTCGGAAGCATCACCATAGACGCCGATCTTCTCGAGGCGGCCGACATACTGCCCGGTCAACGGGTATTTATCGTTAACAACAACAACGGCGAACGTCTGGACACATACGTCATAGAGGGCGAAAGGGGGAGCGGTGTCATCTGCCTCAACGGCGCGGCTGCGCGCAAGGCCCAGCCCGGTGACATCATCATCATCATGACCTACGCCCAGATGACCCCCGAAGAGGCCCGCGGGTTCAAACCCAGGGTGATCTTCCCCGACACAGCCACGAATAGATTATAAAACACCATGTTCACAAGCCTTTCAGAACGCCTTGAGCAGTCGTTCAAGATCCTCAAGGGTGAAGGTAGAATCAGCGAGATCAACATCGCCGAGACTATGAAAGATGTGCGTCGCGCCCTGATGGATGCCGACGTAAACTATAAAGTCGCCAAAGACTTCACAAATACAGTAAAGAACAAGGCCATCGGCCAGAAGGTGCTCACGTCGCTGAAGCCGCGCGAGGAGATGGTGCGCATCGTCCACGAGGAGCTTAAGGAACTCATGGGCGGCACGAAAAGCGACCTCAATGTCGAGGGTAAGCCGGCTGTCATTCTTATGTCGGGCCTTCAGGGTTCTGGTAAGACGACCTTCTCGGGCAAGCTCGCGAAGCGCTATAAGGAACGCGGCCGCAAGCCGATGCTCGTCGCAGGCGACGTTTACCGTCCCGCGGCAATCCAGCAGCTCTCCGTAATCGCAGAGCAGATCGGCGTACCCGTATATAAGGAGGAGGAGAACAAGAATCCTGTTCAGATAGCCCTCAACGCGGTAGAGGAGGCGAAGCGCAACGGATATGACCTGATAATTGTCGACACCGCCGCCCGACTGGCCGTAGACGAGGCGATGATGTCCGAGATCGAGGCGGTGAAGACTGCCCTGCATCCGCAGGGGACCCTCTTCGTTGTCGACGCCAT
>CAZUAK010000054.1:0-635 GCA_964618395.1 uncultured Sangeribacter sp. | reverse complement strand
ATGACCGGTCAGGACGCTGTCAACACCGCCAAGGAGTTCAATGACCGCATCGACTTCGACGGCGTTGTCCTCACGAAGCTCGACGGCGACACCCGAGGCGGTGCGGCGATTTCAATCCGCAGCGTCGTCAACAAGCCCATCAAGCTCATAGGCTCGGGCGAGAAGATGGAGGATATCCAGGACTTCAACCCCGAAGGCATGGCCAGCCGAATCCTCGGCATGGGTGACATCCTCGAGCTCGCGAACCGCGCGCACCAGATTTTCGACGAGAAGGAAGCCGAGAAGCTGGCCGAGAAGATGCGCAAGAACAAGTTCGACTTCAATGACTTCTACAAGCAGATCCAGCAGATAAAGAAGATGGGTAACATCAAGGATCTGGCCGGTATGATTCCGGGAGTCGGCAAGGCTATCAAGGACATAGACATCGACGACTCAGCCTTCAAGGGCATCGAGGCCATCATCCAGTCCATGACCCCATACGAGCGCGAGAATCCCGAGAAGATCAACCAGTCTCGTCGTCAGCGCATCGCCAAAGGCTCAGGCACCTCCATGAACGAGGTCAACCGCCTCTTGAAACAATTCGAGCAGATGCGCAAAATGATGAAGCAGGTAACTTCAATGAAGGACCCCATGAA
>CAZUAK010000053.1:0-12531 GCA_964618395.1 uncultured Sangeribacter sp. | reverse complement strand
CTGGGCATAGATGTAGTACTTCTCCTTGTCGTCCTGAACGAGCCAGCCGTTTTCCTGGAACTTCTGGAAGTTCTCGACAGCCTTGTCATAGACGTGGGGGTGATGCTCGTCGAAACCGGGTTCGAAGTCGATTTCGGGCTTGATGATATGGTAGAGGGACTTGGGGTTGCCTTCGGCTTCGGCGCGGGCCTCTTCAGAATTGAGTACGTCGTAGGGGCGCGAAGCTACCTCTTCTACGAGATGGCGGGGAGGACGAACTCCCTTGAACGGTTTTACTTTTGCCATGATATATGTCAGTTTGTTGGTTGGTTTTAAGGTTTTTTCAGTTGTTTAAAGACATGTTTTTGCCTTGGGCTATTTCCGTTTTTAACGACTTATACTTGCAGTTTTTTCAGTTTTAACGGTTTTGCTTTCCTGCCTTTTCGAGACACTTCCGGCATACGCCGTTGACAGTTGCCGAGAAGTATTCGGGGCGGAAGCCGCCGAAGTCGGCTGAGAGGAGGTGCTCTTCGAGTCCGTTGTCGCGCACTTCTTCTATCGTTCCGCAGCGTGAGCAGACAAGGTGGATGTGGTTGTCGTGAGCGACCTCGTAGGAGGCGTGTCGGCTCTCGAGCAGGTGACGCCTAAGGATTCCGCAGGCACAGAGGATCTCGACCGTGTTGTAGACCGTGGCGCGCGAGACGTGATAGCCCGACTCTTCCATGGCCGAGAGGAGCTCGTTGACACCGAAGTGGGCACGGAGCTCAAAAGCCTTGGCCAGGATGGCGAAGCGCTCGGGCGTCTGGCGTTTCTCGGACTCTTCGAGATAGCGTCCAAGAAGCAGCTCGGCCTTCTTCAGTGCGGGAGACTTCTCCATCGTCAATGGCCGGTGTTGCTGCTTCCGGGAGCCACTCCCCACCTGTCAGCCAGGATGAGGCCCCAGATGATGAGGGCGCATCCGACATAACCCCACAGGTAAATCTTCTCTCCGAAGAAGAACCAGCCGGCGACCATCGTCACCAGGGGCTGGAGGTACAGGTAGTTGTTGGCCGCTACGGAGCCTATGAGCTTCATGGACTCGTTCCAGAGAAGGTATGCCGCTACGGAGCACATCAGCGTCAGGAACAGGAGGTTCATGAGATATTTCGGAGTGTCGAAAAGCAAGGCGAAGTGATAGGGCTCATGCTGAAGGAAAAGCAGCGGGAGCGCTGTCAGCACGCCGTAAAAGAAGAGCTTTCGTGTAATGAAGAACGAGGAGTAGAGCGGGAGCAGACGCTTGACGGCTACGGAGTATACCGCCCACGACAGTGCACAGGTCAGCGCCAGCAAGTCGCCGGCGGGATGTATCTCAAAGCCGGTTCCCAACGCTATGGCCGGCGAGAAAATCACCAGGGCCACGCCTATGAAGCAGGCAAGGGACCCGACGTAGACTCCTTTCGTAATCTTGTTTCGGAAGACCGCCGCCATGAGCAGCGTCGTGAAGATGGGTGATATGGCTGAGAGCAGCGAGACGTTGCCGGCCGTGGTGAATTTCAGGGCGTAGTTCTCGGTCAGGAAGTAAAGTGTGCCGGCACAGACACCGCAGAGGAGGAACTGGAGCTCGTCTCGCCAGTTGTTGGCGAGAATCTTCTTGAATGTCAGGGCGAGCATCAGCACATAGGCCAGCGAGAAACGATATACGTAAACTTCGACGGGGGTGAAGCCTCCGTCTTCCATGAGTACCTTTGTCGAGATAAAGGAAGCACCCCACGCGACGACGGTCACAAGCGCCGCGAGATGGCCCACCCCCTTTAGGTATTTCGAGTTCATAGTGTTAGATTAAGACCGGTGTCCCCTTGGCCGGGTCTCCCCTCTATGCCGGAGGCGACCTCTCGGTGAGTACCGGACGTGTTCTTGTCCGAAATCGGCGGACACGGGAACCGCTTCCGTTCCCATTTCGCTGCAAAAATACAAAATATTTCATCAATAGCAAAACCCGCGATATATGTTAAGCGACATTCCCGAGGGCGCGAGGCATGCTTATGACAGGGGGAACGGGCTCAAGGTCCTTAGTTGACAGACCCGAGGACCTTGATTGTCTACAAAAATTGTTCTCATGTCACTGCGGTCTTGACCCGTTGACTTTTCTGACGGATTAAACCTTTTTCACGGGTTGGGGGTTTTAATTACAAAGCTGATTCACACCGAATCGAAATCAGCTGACATTCCTTAAGATTAAGTACTATGATGACATTTTTTACTGTATTGCTCATCGTATGTTCGCTGATTATTTGCAGGATTCTGTTCTTCTCCCACTCTCTTGAGGTCAAGCCTCAACCGGAGGAGTCGCGGGTCTTGAATGATAGAGAGATTTCACCGGAAGAAAAAGCGACACGCGAACTTATTGGTGACAATAAATATGAAGAAATGGCGAGCCATGTCTCCCATTTGCTAAAAAAGCATGCGGGTGAGTCTTTCCGGACCGTGATGCTGACAGCGGGCAGTATCGAGCGCAATGCGCTTCATATCCTCCATTCGCTCCTCCCCGGCGATGCGGTCAGGCTTCAGAACAATACCCGCCACGGGATTCCCGACGTCGGTGTCTATGCCGGCGAGGAACGTATCGGAAGACTCCTTCTTGACGATGCAACCGAGGCGCTGGATGTACTGACAAATTCGAAGGTGACCGGCAGCTATGTGGCCGAACAGAACTCATACGGAGACGCCTCTGAGAAGATTGCGGTCAAGCTTATCATTTTCTTCACGTCGCTCGACACTGTGAACACCCCGGCCCGACGCGCCTCTGACACTCCGTACAAGGTTGTATACCGTGGTCCCAGACCGATAGTAATCTATCAGAACTGACAACCGAACAGCCTCTGGAAATCTATCAGAACTGACAACCGAACAGCCTCTGGATTTGTTTACTGATAAAGAGCCCGGCCCTCTCTCAAGGCCAGGGACGAAGAAAAAAGTCCCGGTCATGCGAAAAGACGGCGAGGATGAGAATAAATACGAAAAATACATTCACCCTTAAAAAATAGAGCTATGAAAAAGTATCGTTGTGAAGTTTGTGACTGGATCTATGATCCGGCAGTAGGTGACCCCGAAGGCGGTATCGCACCGGGCACGGCATTCGAAGATATCCCCAATGACTGGGTATGCCCCGTCTGCGGTGTGGGTAAGGACGATTTTGTCGTTGAAGAAGAAATCGAAGAGGTCTGAGCTTTTCACTCCCCCTCTGAGGGATGGTGTGGCTCCAAGGTGAAGGCCATCAATTAGGACCACTCCACCCCCATTGAAGCATATTGAAAACGACTCTTAACGAGAAATATAAAAAGAACCGGAAAAGCGTTCCTGATGGAAACTTTTCCGGTTCTTTGGTCACAGGTTGCGATACTCACCAGGGGTATAGCCGGTGTATCGTTTGAAGTGTTTGCCGAAGAAACTTTGCGAGGAGAAGTTAAGCGAATCTGAGATTTGCTGGATAGTCATTGTGGAGGACTTCAACAACACTTTGGCTTCGAGAATGACGTTGCGCTCTATCCACTCTACCGGAGATATGCCGGTCTGCTCCTTGACCACGCGCGAGAGGTGCTTGCGCGTAATGCCCAGTTTGTCAGCGTAAAACTCAAGGAATCGCTCGGTCTTGAAGTGTCGCTGGACCAGAGTGAGGAAAGACTCCGTCACCCTCACGCCGGCCACCATCTTGCTGTCCGTCATTGTCGAGAACGCCTGATAGCCGTATCTGTAATAGAAGGCGAGGACGGTGTGGAGGGCGGCCTGGAACTTACGCGGGGCTTCCGGCTGAATCAAAAGCTCCTGAAGGTCTCCGTAAAATTCCTCAAAGGCCGGAACAAGCTTCGGCGGGATGGTGACGACCCAACACCGGCGGATAAGGGAGAGTGACGAAACGTCGGTTATCATCTCGAAGAGACCGTCTATGAAGCGCCGGCTCAAGACACAGAACGAAACATCCAGATCATCCGAACATTCCAATGTCTGTAGAATCTCACCCTCGCGTATGGTGACCACCGCCGGAGCGCGGACTTCTACCTCGCGCAGCGAAAGCATGACCTTTCCCCACCCTTTGTGGACAAAGATCGAGGCCGCCGCCGAGAATTTCACCGTCTCTTTCGATAAGGCAAACAGGTCTGCGTTGTAGTGTCTGAAGACCCATAGGTCCTCTTTCAGTATATCCTCTACTTTGAGAGACAGTGCAAGATCAGGATACCTAAGCATCTTTCTCTGTTTCGGAATATTGACTACGTTTGTCGTGTCGGGCGGAGGTTGTAGGTCTGTTTGGTCACACCCTCCGCCGGCCATCGTTCAGGTTTAGACGATGGCCTCCTTCATGGCCTCGACGATGAAGCGGACGTGCTCATCGGTGACGTACGGACCGGCAGGCAGACACAGTCCGTGGCGGAAGAGGTCGTCAGAGACCCCGTTGACGTACGCGGGGTTTCCGGCATATACCGGCTGACGGTGCATGGGCTTCCAGAGGGGTCGCGATTCGACATTGAGGCTATCGAGCCACATCCTCATGGCCTCGACGTTGGCGTCCGGCTCACAGTCGGTGTGGAGCGAGCGGGCGCTGTGGGTGACACCGGCAGCGCCTCCCACGGCTCCGGTGATTTTCTCTTTATATGCCTCCTCCTGGCCTCTAACCTTCAGGTTGGAGTCGAGCGTGACGGTGCAGAGCCAGAAGTTGGAGTCGAAGTCCGGACCGGGGTTGTCGTGAAGCGTGATGCCCTCGACATCTTTCAGCAGCTCACGATACATTGCCTGGACATGGCGGTGATGAGCGAGGTGTTCTTCGAGAATCAGCATCTGACCGCGGCCGATGCCGGCGCAGATGTTGCTCATCCTGTAGTTATAGCCTATATCGGTGTGCTGATAATAAGGATAGGCCTCGCGTGCCTGCGTGGCGAAGTACATTATTTCTTTCTTTGCCTCCTTGTCGGGCACTACCAACGCGCCTCCGCCTGAGGTGGTGATCATCTTGTTGCCGTTGAAAGAGAGGACACCGAACCTTCCGAACGTTCCGCAGACCTGACCTTTATATTTGGAGCCGAATCCTTCGGCGGCGTCTTCGACAACGGGGATGTCATACTTGCGTGCGACAGCCATGATCTCGTCGATCTTCGCGGGCATGCCGTAGAGGTATACGGGGACGATTGCCTTGGGCTTGCGTCCTGTCTTCTCGATACGGTCGGCGATGGCCTTGTCAAGAAGCTCGGGGTCCATGTTCCACGTCTCGCGCTCGGAGTCGACAAAGACGGGAGTGGCGCCGAGATAGGTCACGGGGTGAGAAGAGGCGCAGAAGGTGAAAGACTGCACCATCACCTCATCGTCACGCCCGACACCGCATGCGTTGAGCGCCAGGTGGACTGCCGCCGTGCCGGCAGACAACGCCACGACCTCCTTCTCCCTGTCAGCCGGAAGACCCTGGTTGACAAATTTCTTGAGGTCCTCCTCAAAGCCGTCAACGTTGGGACCTAAGGGCACCACCCAGTTGTCGGCAAATGCTTCGTTGACGAAATCTATCTCACGGCCCGACATGTGTGCCAGACACAGCAAGACGCGTTTGTCTAATCTTTCCATATTATCGTGTGTGCTTTTTTGCGAATCATGTAAGAAACTCGCTGCAAAATTAGCAAAAATGGGCTGAAATTCCAAAGATTACGTCACTTAGACCCCGACATTTCCTCAGATGTGTGAATTTGCTCTCGTTTTCCCACCTCCAGTCAATACCGATAGATACAAATCAAACATCAGAATTTTCACTGAATTTCATTTTGGAAAACTTTTTGACAACAAAAATATTTTATAAATCTGATTTCTAATGCTTTGTAAATATTTTTGGAAAACTTTCCATCTTTGTCAAATATATTTTTCTTCTAATATCGTCAATAATTGACAATAAGAATCTTACGTCTGTAATAAAATTTTTGAATCCAAAAAACTTGTGTGTATCTTTTTTTTTCTGTAGTTTTGCGACCGATTTCGCAACGGAATCACACCGGAACAGACAAACCAAGACTATCTCCCTATATATGGAACAGAAAACCTATACTTACGATGAAGTATACAACGCTTCGTTGAAGTATTTCAACGGTGACGAGCTCGCCGCAAGGGTCTGGAGCAGCAAGTATGCCCTCAAGGACTCTTTCGGTCATATCTTCGAGCTTACGCCCGACGACATGCACCGACGCATCGCGCGTGAAATCAGCCGCATTGAATCCAAGTATCCCAACCCAATGTCTGAAGACGAAGTTTTTGAAGTTCTCCGCGACTTCAAATATATCGTTCCGCAGGGTTCTCCCATGGCAGGCATAGGCAATCACTTTCAAGTCGGCTCCCTCTCCAACTGTTTCGTTATCGGCCTCGACGGCCATCCCGATTCGTACGGCGGCATCATCAAGATAGACGAGGAGCAGGTTCAGCTCATGAAGCGCCGCGGTGGCGTGGGCCATGACCTGAGCCATATCCGCCCGAAAGGTTCTCCGGTGAAGAACTCGGCTCTGACCTCTACAGGCCTGGTCCCCTTCATGGAGCGATACAGCAACTCCACTCGCGAAGTTGCCCAGGACGGTCGCCGCGGAGCACTGATGATGACCGTTTCCATCAAGCATCCCGATTCGGAGAAGTTCATCGACGCAAAGATGGAGGAGGGCAAGGTCACCGGCGCAAACGTATCGGTCCGAATAGACGACGCCTTCATGCAGGCCGCCTCTGACGACACCACCTACGTTCAGCAGTATCCCGTGAAGGGCGACAACCCGACCTTCACCAACGAGATACAGGCGCGCCCGCTGTGGGAGAAGATTGTCCACAACGCCTGGAAAAGCGCCGAACCGGGTGTGCTCTTCTGGGACACAATCACCCGCGAGTCTGTTCCTGACTGTTATGCCGACCTGGGTTTCGAGACCATTTCTACTAACCCCTGCGGCGAGATTCCCCTCTGCCCGTACGACAGCTGCCGTCTGGTGGCCATAAACCTCTATTCTTATGTCGAGAACCCCTTCACTCCGGAGGCGCGTTTCAACTTCGACCTCTTCCGCGAGCACATCGCCAAGGCGCAGCGCATCATGGACGACATCATCGATCTGGAGATGGAGAAGATTGAGACCATCATAGACAAGATTAAGAGCGACCCGGAGACCGAAGAGGTGAAGTCGTCTGAGCTCCACCTTTGGGAGAAGATCCGAGACAAGACACTGCTCGGCCGCCGAACCGGCTGCGGAACGACCGCCGAAGGCGACATGCTCGCCGCGCTCGGTCTGACCTACGGCACAAAGGAGGCCACCGATTTCTCTACCGAGGTCCACAAGCAGCTGGCCCTCGCCTACTATCACGCCTCGGTGACCGCCGCCGAGGAGCGCGGTCCCTTCGGAGTCTTTGACTGGGAACGCGAGAAGAACAATCCCTACATCAAACGCCTCGTGGAGGCTGATCCCTCTCTGGGCGAGCGCATGAGCAAACACGGGCGCCGAAACATCGCCTGTCTGACCATCGCCCCGACAGGTACGACTTCGCTGATGACCCGCACGTCTTCGGGCATCGAGCCGGTCTTCCTCCCCGTCTATAAGCGTCGCAGAAAAGTAAACCCGAACGATACTGACATCTCCATCGACTTTGTCGACGAGGTCGGAGACGCTTTCGAGGAGTATATCGTTTATCACCCCAAGTTCATGGACTGGATGAGGATAAACGGATACGAGGTGAAGAAAAACATGTCTCAGGAAGAAATCGAGGCTCTTGTAGAGAAGTCACCATACTATAAGGCGACCAGCAACGACGTTGACTGGATGGAGAAGGTACGCATGCAGGGTGCCGTCCAGAAATGGGTGGATCATTCCATCAGCGTGACCATCAACCTCCCCTCGAACGTGGATGAAAAACTTGTCGGAGACCTCTACATGACGGCCTGGAAAGCAGGATGCAAGGGTTGTACTGTCTATCGTGACGGCTCGCGAAACAATGTGCTCGAGGCCGTAAAGGCGGAGGCCAAGCTCAAGGCCCAGGAGCTGGTGATGAACCAGCCAGAGCATCTTGCCAAACGTCCCATCGAGCTCGAGGCCGACGTAGTGCGTTTCCAGAACAACAAGGAGAAATGGATTGCCTTTGTCGGCCTGTACAACGGAAAACCGTATGAGATCTTCACCGGTATGGCCGACGATGACGACGGCATCTTCGTGCCGAAGAGCGTGACCCAGGGCAAAATCATCAAGGCCATCGATGCGCAGGGAAACAAGCGCTACGACTTCCAGTTCATCAACAAGCGCGGATATAAGACCACGGTAGAGGGTCTTTCTGAGAAGTTCAATCCAGAGTTCTGGAACTACGCGAAACTCATCTCGGGCGTTCTCCGTTACGGTATGCCGATTGACCAGGTCATCAAGCTCGTGACCGGTCTTGAGCTCGACTCGACGAGCATCAACACGTGGAAGAACGGCGTGGAACGTGCCTTGAAGAAATATATCCCCAACGGCACGGAGGCCGAGGGAGAGAAGTGCCCCCACTGCGGCCAGAAAACCCTCGTGTACCAGGAAGGGTGCCTCATCTGCAAGAACTGCGGAACCTCACGTTGCGGATAACCACCCTCAGAATACGAACTTTTAAATATTCCTCCTATAAATGTCGAAATCTTATTGTGGATTTCGACATTTTTTCGTAAGTTTGCCAAATAAACCCTGATGTAAGAATAACCATGAAAATAAAATTCAACCTCAACTATCACACCAATTGGGGAGAATGGCTATATATCTGCGGGTCGCTGCCAGAATTGGGCTCGAACGACGCGGTGAAGGCCGTCGAAATGAAGCAGGGAGCACCGGACACATGGCATTTCGAAATGGAAGTGCCCGCCGGTTCCGACCGCGAGTTCACCTACTTCTTCATCGTCAAGGCTCCGGACAGGGAGTGGCGCTTCGAGTGGGGCGAACCTCACCGTCTCCACATCACCCCGGACCTCCAGTCGGTGACCGTAATCGACGAGTGGAACGAACAGCCTCACGACAAGCCCTATTACAGCTCGGCCTTCGTGGACGGTATGCTCAAACGTGACTCTGTCGACGCTCCGCTCCGCCCGGCTCCCGATACAGTCAACATCCGCATCGAGGCACCGATGGTACTCCCCGGCGAGACACTCGCCATCAGCGGTTCTTCGGAACTCCTCGGAGCATGGGATCCCGCGCGTGCCCTACGACTCAACGATGCCCGCTATCCCCTTTGGGAGATAAACATCCCGCTCATAGACAACGAGCAGTTCGACTATAAGTTCCTCATTGTGGACTCTCAGACCGGTGAGGTTCACTCGTGGGAAAACCGCGACAACCGCTGGTTCGGTCATCACCGCACATACTCCGGAGAACAGATCATCATCGACGCTCTCCGCTTTGTCAACCAACGCGACAACTGGAAAGGTGCCGGAACCGCTATCCCCGTTTTCTCAATCCGCACGACCGAAGACGAGGGCGTCGGCGACTTCTATGACATCCGTAAGATGGTCGACTGGTGCAACCGCACGGGACAGAAGGTCCTCCAGATCCTTCCCATCAACGATACCACTAAAACCGGTACATGGGTTGACTCCTATCCCTACAGCGCCAACTCCACTTTCGCCCTTCACCCGATGTATATCCGCATGTCGGCGGTCGGTGAATTGAAGGACAATCAGCGTACCGCCTATTTCAGACAGAAGGCCGAGGAGCTGAACCGCCTGCCGGAGATTGACTATGAAGCAGTCAATAACCTCAAGAACGAGTTCCTCCATGAGATATACGAGCAGGATGGTCTGACCCTCTTCGAGACTCCTGAGTTCAAGGAGTTCAAGGCCAAGAACGATTACTGGCTCCGCCCGTACGCTGTGTGGTGCGCACTGCGCGACGAGTTCCACACTCCGGACAACAATCAATGGCGCCAGCTCGCCCGGTATGACCGCCGCAGCGTTGACGAGTATTGCATGGTCAACGCCCGCGCCGTAGACTTCTTCTATTTCGTTCAGTACCACCTTGACAGACAGCTGCGCGAGGTGCGCGACTATGCCCACGCCCACGGCGTTGTCCTCAAAGGTGACATACCAATCGGCATAGGCCGCTTCAGCGTTGACGCATGGCAGTACACCCATCTGTTCAACATGAACTGTCAGGCCGGTGCTCCGCCGGATGACTTCTCCGTGCTCGGCCAGAACTGGGGCTTCCCGACCTACAACTGGGACGAGATGGCCTCTGACGGCTTTGCATGGTGGAAAGACCGCTTCCGCAAGATGTCGGAGTATTGTGACGCCTACCGCATTGACCACATTCTCGGTTTCTTCCGTATTTGGCAGATTCCCCTGGATGCAGTCCACGGCCTCTTGGGATATTTCAACCCGGCTCTCCCCTTCTCGCCCGAAGAGCTGCGCAACAGTTATGACTTCTGGATCAACCCCGACGTTCAGTGCCGCCCTCTCGTGCTTGAATGGATGCTCGGTGACTTCTTCGGCGAGTATGCCGAGGAGGTGAAGAACAACTACCTCCGCCATGTCGGCGGCGACCGCTTCGAGCTTGCTCCGGAGTATGATACACAGGCCAAAGTAGTAGCATACTTCTCTCAGCTGGAAGCCACTCCGAAGAATGACAGAATCCGTGACGGTCTGTTGGGTCTCATTGACGATGTACTCTTCATCGAGGATCCCTATCAGAAGGGCCACTACCACCCGCGTATCTCGGCTCAGTTCACCTATCAGTTCCGCGTGCTGACCGACTACGAGAAATGGTGTTTCAACCGACTCTACAACGACTTCTTCTATCACCGTCACAATGACTTCTGGTATGGCAAGGCCATGTGGAAGCTCCCGCCGCTCCTTGACTCTACACGCATGCTCGCCTGTGGCGAGGACCTCGGCATGATTCCCGACTGCGTACCCGAAGTTATGCGCCGCCTGCAGATTCTGTCACTTGAGATCCAAAGGATGCCCAAGGACCCGAAGTCAGAGTTCGGTAACACCTGGAGCTATCCTTACTATTCTGTCTGTACCACATCGACCCACGATATGGGTGGTATCCGCGCATGGTGGGAGAGTGACCATGAGCAGAGCAAGCGTTTCTACAACAACGTTCTGGGCGAACACGGAGATGCACCCTTCTACGCCGAGCCGTGGATTTGCGACAAGATCGTATGGGCACATCTCGCCTCACCCTCCATGCTCTGCATCCTCCCCTTGCAGGACTGGCTCAGCACCGACGGAGAACTTCGCCGCGAGAACCCGAACGAAGAACAGATCAACGTACCGGCCAATCCGACGCACTACTGGCGCTACCGTATGCACCTGACCGCCGAAGACCTCTTGACCGCCGATCTCTTCAACAACAAGATCCACAACTCCATCCAGGCCTCCGGTCGCTAACCCGGACCCGGATACGTCACATGATAATGGCGTGGATATCCGAAATGGATATCCACGCCAGACTTATGTTTATTTTGCTTCACCTATCTTGTGCACGAGATGGCAAAATCTGTTAAGTCCGAGATGTCGGAAACTGTTGGCACAAGATGACAAAAAATGTTGGCAAGAGATGGCCAAAAATGTTTAAACCAAGTCGTTGAAAACTGTTTAGTCATCAAGGTTTCTCACTTCAAGAAGGGACGTACCAACATATAGGCTCCACGCATGCCCGCGGCAGTGTGGCGATATGCCCAATATAGCACCATGCGCTGAGTCCGGTTGAGCAAAGGGACGGAAAGTGCTTCTTCTAAAAGTTTTCTTCCAAAGGAGACATGACCCTCGCGAGTATAATGGGCGGCCAAAATGACCCGTCGGTAAATAACGACGCGGCGAAGCCGGTCGCGATCAGGACGCGTTGAAGCCGCAAGCCTTGAATCCGCAATGTCGAGGACACGCTCCCATTTTCCAGATTTTGAATAAAAATCGGTACCTGTTATTGAATCGACTTGGCTATGGACCTCCGCAAGCACTCTGTCGGTCACGACAACAGAAGGCGAGTTTAGAAGCAGCCTTATGCCTAACTCCCAGTCATTCCACACCATCACGTCAGGGAGCCATCCTCCGGCGTTGTGGACCACTCTCGCACGTGCCGCATAGCTCTGAGTACTCAAGAAGCTATGGACAATTTGCATGTCAATGGGAACGTCTTCTGATACCCTTCGGCTCAAAGACAGTTTACCATCGAGGCCCACTCTTCGCAGTCGCCACACAAAAACATCGCAGTCAGTACGGAGAACGAACGTGTCCATGATAGTGCGCAACATTCCGGGAAGCATGACATCATCCGAATCGAAAAATGCTACAACATCGTCACCAATCTCCTGCGATACGGCACCGAAAGCAATCTCAAATCCCATCTTACGCGCTGCCGAAGCACCTCTCACGGGCTGACTGGCAACAATAACTTCAAAATCGGGCCCACGGTGTACGCCTGCCCATTGCTCAGCTATTTGCAGGCTACCGTCTTCCGACGCATTGTCAACAACTACAACCCGCACAGGACGGTAATTCTGCGCAGCGACACTGTCAAGACATCGCAGAAGCAGTTTCTCACGATTGAAAACAGGTATGATAACGGTTAA
>CAZUAK010000052.1:3172-12617 GCA_964618395.1 uncultured Sangeribacter sp. | reverse complement strand
TTGGCGGTGACAGCCTTCTTCTTCTCAGCTCGTTTGGCACCCGCACCGCCAAAGAGTCCCATTGCAGGCAGGATTTCAGCAATGCCTGTACCACTTTCTTTAACTTCACCTTCGCGGAAAGACTGGCTAATGAAGTCCAGAGTCTTTTCTCGCTTTAGTTTTTCAGTCGCGATTATTTCCTCAATCTGTTGTTGTTGACTTTGTCGCACAAACTCATGCCATTGGTCATGAACGTCATTTTCGGGCGTGTGCATCTCGATGAAGTCTTCAATCAGGTCTTTCTTGTTGCGAAGATCCGGAGAAGCCTCTACAGACTTAATGACCTTTATGATTATTTCGCGATCATGCCTCTCGTCACCGTCGAGCTGACCCACAAGGAACAGGATGTAGTCAATGTTTATTTCGATAGACTTCATCAGTTCCATCTCAAAAACAAGGTCATCGTTGATGTTTGTCAGATTGGCTTTCTTGGGACGATACTTATCATGCAGTTCGTTGTAGAAGCCGCGATAGTCAACAAAATCATCGTCAGAAATGATTTGCTTGCCGGCAAACTCATCGAAGGTGACAAGGATATTAAAAGCACGCAGAATGGTACCGAACAGCCTTATAAACTCTTTCTCTTTTGTTTCTCCAAGAATCGGAGTTCTGAGAGGGAACTTGGCGAGTAACTCCTCGATCAGCTCCTTCCAGCCGGGCTGATGTTTGCCGGTCAAGTCGTTATAACCGTAGTAATACTCGTCGAAAGTTTTCAGGAGGATAAGACCGGCGGCATCTTTATTGCCGAAAAGCTGAAGGCAGTCATTAGTGGCCTTTTCGAGGTTTCGGAAACACACAATGTTACCGTGGTCCTTAATTGAGTTGAGTATTCGGTTTGTGCGCGAATAAGCTTGCAACAATCCATGATAGCGAAGATTCTTGTCGACCCACAGAGTGTTGAGCGTAGTGGCGTCGAAGCCCGTCAGGAACATATTGACTACGATCAACAGGTCCACTTCCCGGTTTTTCATACGCAGTGAGAGATCCTTGTAGTAGTTCTGGAATTTATCGGCCGACGTGTCGTAACTCGTCCCGAACATTGCGTTGTAGTCCGATATGCACTGCTCAAGAAAATCACGGCTCGACTGGTCGAGACCCTCGGTATCTTCTGGCGTTTCGTCTTCTGTGTCAACGTTAGGGGAGTAACTGAAGATAGTAGCAATCTTAAGCCGCTTGTCGGGTGGAAGCAGCTCATTCTGTCTTTGCAACTCCGTATAATAGAGTTTGACAAACGGAATGGATGCGACCGCAAAGATGGAGTTGAATCCGGTCAGTCGGGTTTTGGTTTTAACCTCAGTGACATTGTTACGGTCCTTTGCCGTCGCAACCTCACTGACATTTGTTAGTTTAGAAAACGCATAGCTACGCGCATCGCGGCGTGTTTTCTGTGCGAAATGCTCTATGATGTATTTTGACACCAAAGCTATACGTTTAGGGTCCATTAAAGCCCGCTCACGGTCGATATTGCTCACCTGCTCATCGAGAATTTCATCTTCCTCACGCATGGTGCGAATATAGTCAACCTTGAATGGCAGCACGTTCTGGTCTCGGATGGCATCGACTATCGTGTAGCTATGGAGTTGATCTCCGAAAGCCCCCTCAGTCGTCGTGAACTCAACGCTACGGATTGAACCCGCATTATCGGGAAATATCGGGGTACCCGTAAAACCGAACATATGATACTTCTTGAACTTACGCGTGATGGCCTTGTGCATGTCACCAAACTGAGAACGGTGACACTCGTCGAAAATCAATACAGTATGCTTGCCGTAAACCTCATGCTTCGGATTGCGGGCAATGAAGTTGGAAAGTTTCTGTATGGTTGTAATGATGATGCGAGCGTTCGGGTCGTCGAGCTGTTTTTTCAGAATGGCGGTCGAGCCGTTTGAGTTGGCCGCCCCTTTTTCGAAGCGGTCATATTCCTTCATGGTCTGATAGTCAAGGTCTTTACGGTCAACTACGAACAAAACCTTGTCTATCTCGGCGAGCATATAATATACAAATTAACTTATTATCTTTTGGCTACAAATGATAGAATAACAGTCATCAGCACCCCAATAAGGAATCGCACTATACCCGATTTCTCCAGCAGCTCCAGCACCTATAACAAAAGTTGTATCACCCTCATAGTTTGCTTTATCATAAAAACCTAACGGTGTTAAACTATTCTGATATACAGGTATTTCACCCTCTGGTTGTAGATCATTTTTAACCACCCTCACGCCTCGCTTAATATCTGAGACCTTTCCCAGCGTAGAATATTCCACCCCTTCCGGGCAGAGTTTCTCAATAAGTTCTTTCAGTTTGCTCATTTCTCGAGATTTATGAATATTTGGAGAGCCTTGTCAGCCGACATTATAAGGGGGTTGCCTTCATCATCAGCTATCACCACATTCTCGCCAAGTTTGGCTTTGCGTTCAAGCATGGCGACCTGAGCTTTATTAATGCTTTCGCGTATTCGCTTGAATAAATCTAATCTTTCTTGTTCAGACATGATAAAATCTTATTGAATTTGTAGATATCTGTAACTTCATTGTTCTCAACTATCGGGGAAATATTCTTGCTGTTGTCATAGAGCGACCAGTAGTCAACAATCTCAGTAAAGATGGTAAACAGATTTTGCAGTCCGAGCCAATAACGGCGATGGATTACTTCCGTGGGAATGTTATGCCCACCCGATGCCACACGAGCTGCCACCCGCTGCTCAGCCATCTGTGGCGATGGCAGCCAGAAGAAAAGCAATGTGACTGTGTAGCCTGCGCCTTTAGCACGCTCAACTAACGTCTTGTAGGAACGAGTGGCAAGGGTTGTCTCTATTGCAAAAGACTTACGCTGCGCCAAAAGAGCATCAATGCGTCTGAGCATCAATTTCCCGGCCTCAATAGCCATCTCCTCAGGATGAAATGGCGAAAGGCCTTTAGCAATTTCATCGGCGTTGACAAACTCCTCACACTCCAGGACTTCAGGCAACACAGTCATTGACGCGGTGGTTTTACCTGCGCCATTACACCCGGCTATGATGTATAAGTTTGGATTATTCATAGTTCTATCACTCATCTAAGGATTGCGTCTGCGGTTCGGACGCAATTCCTGTCTCGGCTTCAAGTTCGCTGATTATTGCATCGATTTCGGCGCGAAGTTTGTTTTCGTGTTCGACTATACGGGTGATGCGGGCGTTCAGCTCTTTTATGTCTGTCTGGGGACGGGTATCCTCGGCTTCGACGTAGGAACTTACGGAGAGGTTGTAGCCGTTCTCCGCTATTTTCTTGTTGGGTACAAGAGCGGAAAAGTGTTTTATCTCCTTGCGGTCAGCGTACTCTTTGACGATAGCCTCGATGTTTTCCGGCGAGAGCTTATTCTTATTTCCCTCGTGTACGAAAAGTTTTGAGGCATCGATGAAGAGAGTGTTGTTGTCCTTCTTTGACTTCTTTAGCACTATGATACAGGTGGCTATCGAGACTCCGAAGAATAGGTTGCCAGGCAATTGAATGACGGTGTCGACATAGTTATTGTCGATCAGGTACTGCCGAATCTTCTGTTCCTTGCCACTACGGTAAAGCACTCCGGGAAATTCTACAATAGCTGCAGTTCCTTCGGTGGACAGCCACGACAACATGTGCATTGTGAAGGCAAGGTCACTTTTGCTTTTCGGGGCAAGCACACCGGCAGGGGCAAAGCGCGGGTCGTTAATGAGTAAGGGGTTGTCATCTCCGACCCACTTGGTAGAGTAGGGAGGATTGCTGACTATGGCATCAAAAGGTTCCTCGTCCCAATGGTGAGGGTCCAGCAAAGTATCGCCATTGTGGATATCAAACTTATTATAGTTGATGTTGTGGAGGAACATATTGATTCGGCAGAGGTTGTATGTAGTAATGTTCAACTCCTGACCGAAAAAGCCTTGCTTCACATTGTCGGGGCCGAGTATCTTGGCAAATTTCAGAAGCAAAGAACCGGAGCCGCAGGCTGGATCATAAACCTTGTTGACGTACTGACGATTGTGGCTGACAATCCTGGCAAGAAGCTCACTAACCTCTTGTGGCGTGAAGAACTCGCCGCCGCTCTTGCCGGCATTTGAGGCATACATCGTCATCAAGAACTCATACGCATCGCCGAACAAGTCAATCTGGTTGTCCTCATATTCCCCCTTGAGATCAATGCCTCCGATGTTGTTGAGTATCTTGGTGAGCTGCTCGTTACGCTTCTCAACAGTGCCTCCTAACTTATTAGAGTTAACGTCAATGTCGGCAAACAGTCCCTTCATATCATCCTCACTTTCAGTACCAACGGCAGAAGCCTCTATTGACTTAAAAATTTCAGAAAGTGTGACGTTTAGATTTGGATCTGTTTTTGCTTTCTTCCGAACGTTACAGAACAGTTGAGAAGGCAGAATAAAGAACCCTTTTTCACGCACGAGATCATCCTTCGCCATCAGTGCATCTTCATCGGGGAAGACGGTATAATCAAAGTCGGTCTCTCCGGCTTCGCGCTGCATCTTATTGATGTAGTTTGTGATATTTTCCGATATAAAGCGATAGAATAATATGCCAAGGACGTAGGATTTAAAATCCCATCCGTCGACAGAATTTCGGAGGTCTTCAGCCGTGGCCCATATTGCCTTGAAAAGTTCTTGTTTCTGCTGAGTACTGGTCGCCATTGAATATGAGTATAGAGAGCGGTGAGGATGGTGTGTTATGAAAGGGTTAGTTGAGGAGGCGGGGGGCCTGGAAGAAGAGGCCGAGGGAGATACCTACGTTCCAGTTCTTGCGGGGGTAGGAGAGGTAGTTGCCGTAGACGTTGATGGCGGCGAAGGGGAGGGAGTAGATGGCAGATACCTGAGCCATGTAGTCCGGCTTGGCGAACCATTTCGCGTAGTAGGCGCTGCCGTCTGAGGCCTGACCTAACTTGCGGGTCTTGCAAAAGGCATAGAAGTCACCGCGTATCTGGAAGCCCTGTGAAGGTACCCATGCCGGAATCAGGCCCACAGCCAGATAGTTGTTCGAGCGGAATGCCGGATTGTAAAGATTGGCCACAGAAGGCATCGGAGCGAACGACTCCGAGTGAATCTGTTCTGCCACAAAATTGCCCTTCAGTTTCGCCAGACTCAGCAAACCCTCAGCCTTGACACCCAACTTGAACTTCCGCTTCAGTGAGAAGAACTGAAGCCATTCGGCCTTCAGCGAAGTGCGCCAGCGACCCCAGCTGCTGCTGTGATAGTAAACGCCGTCAGGCGATGTCGGATTTCCGTCGACATCCACAGGTTGCTCACGGCCCGGGGTATACTTTGCGTCATCGTGAATACCCTTCAGCGACACCTCAATCTTCTTGCCCTCCGTCGGATAGAGAAGGCGGTTGAGGGAGTTGATTTTCAGGTGCGCATCAATCACGCCCATGTCATAACGCGAGCGGTCACGCGTGGCAGACGAGAAATTGATGGCGTTATTGGCATAATACTTGTCGACAGACCGGCCATAGGTCAAACCGAACCCGAAAATAAGGTCATGTTTCGGGCCCAGGTTATAGGTCACGCGGGCAAAAGACTCGCGGTTGGTGATGAAGGCCGGGTTGTTGGTCTCATAGAAGAGAAGATCCGTATCATAGTTCTTCTCGCGAGAGATGACCGCCTCCAGCATCATGTAAGACGGCATCTTTGTGCGCAGCGCGAAGGTCGCGCCGAGACGTCCCGCCATATATGACTGTCCCAGCCATCCCGAAAGGTCGACGTCGAGCGAGTTGTAGCTCAAAGCATGATAGCCCAGGTCGAGGAAGAGCATCGAGTTTGTCGTCGAGGTTATCCATCCACCGATGCCCACGCTCCAGGGGTTGTTCACCTTAGCCTTGAGGGTCAGTGTCGCCTCGGTATACTGCGGATTGTACTTTGCCAAAGGTAGCAGGTCGGAAATCTTGCCCTCCGCGATCGCACGATAGTAAGACTCCTTCACCTCCGGGAGGGTCATCGGGAAATGATGGTCTCCGAAGAGGTATTCAAGATAGTCCGTCTGGCTGCGGTTGGCACCCGTCACGCTGACAGAATCGAACAGCACGTCGGGCGTGCGGCTCGCGAAGACCTCGCGGCGGCGCTGAACCTCCTCGGGGCTTCTGCGCGCCGTCACTCGGCTCTTGATGGAGTCTATCATCTGCATGCCCGTCTTATAGCCTATCTCGTAAATCTGTTTGGCCTGCTGGAAGTCAAGGACGCCGAAGTTGAGCACCGGCACCTGAATCTTGATACCGTTCTTAGACGGAACAGAATAGTCGTTGTTCTGAATGATCATGTCCTCCAGCTCGCCGTACACATTGTTGCTCCGCGGTTTCTGGTCCGCACGCGACACGCTCACACCGATGATGAAATCGGGATTGAAATCCTGCTGCATCACGTTGACCGGGAAGTTGTCATATATGCCTCCGTCATACGCAAGCACACCGTCAACTTCAATCGGTTTAAATACCAGCGGGAAGCTCATCGAACCGCGGACCGACTCGCCCAAAGAGCCATGCGAGCAGACGACCTTATGTTTAGCGTATATGTCAGAGAACACGCAGCGGAAGGGGACGAACAGCTTGTCGAAATTCCCCTTACACTGCTCCGTATAAGGGGTGTAAATGCTCAGGAACTCGATGTTCATGGGGAGCGGCGAGACGAGGCTGTTGGGAATCACCTGATTGGCGAGATTGGATGTATTCTTCAGGTTCAGGTTTACCTGGGCCCATGCCGGAGTCGGCACCGGCTTATAAAGGAGGTACTGCCACTCCGGGTTGATTTTGCCCGTCGCCCAGTAGAGGAAATCCGGCTTGGTGAAGAACTCGTACATCTTCTCCGGGCTCCAGCCGATGGCATAAAGCGAGCCGACAATCGAGCCCATCGAGGTTCCGGCCACATAGTCTATAGGTATGTCATTGTCCTCAAGGGCCTTGATGACGCCGACATGGGCAATGCCCTTGGCACCTCCGCCTGAGAGGACGAGGCCGACAGTCTGTTCACTACGAGCGATAAGAAAAGAAAAAGCGGTCGCAAAAGCGAGCAACAAGCAACGGATTTTCATTGTGAATTAGAGAATTGCCCCCTAAGTAAAAGACGGATCAACATGATCCGGATTTCTCAACGCGAAATTAGCCACAATATTTGTAAATTCCAAATATTGTCTAAACTCAACCACCCTTCTTTATCAAACGCGGCCTCCACCGCGTGATTACAAACGCGGCTTTGACTGAACAAGTTGCAAGAGGCGCGCGTTGAAGAGGTAAAAACTGAAGAAACCCATGAAACCACAGGAATTGCTCGATTTGACCGGATTGGTGGCGATAGTCACCGGTGCCGGTGACGGAATCGGCGCCGGATGCGCCGAGATTCTTGCCGCGGCTGGCGCAAAGGTAGTGGTCAGCAACCGCACCCTCTCAAAGGCTGAAAACATCGTGTCTGTCATAAAGGAGACCGGAGGCGAGGCAGTGGCGTGTGCGTGCAATGTGCTCGTCGATGATGACTTGGTAAACCTTGTCAATTTCACCCTCCAGACCTATGGCAAGATAAATATTCTGGTCAACAATGCCGGCGGAGGCGGCGGAGGTACCGAAAGCCCGTTCAAGATTGACCGTGCATACGTGGAGAAAATCTACAACATGAATGTCTTCGCTCCCTGGCGACTGTGTCAGCTTACCACTCCCCACATGGAGAAGGCCGGTTACGGAAGCATCGTCAACATATCGTCCATGAGCAGCATCAATCACAGTCCCGGCATTGCCATCTATGCCTCGACCAAGGCAGCGCTGAACCACATGTCGGCGAATCTGGCCCACGATTTCGGGCCGATGGGCATCCGCATCAACTGTGTCGGACCCGGCGCCACGCGCACGGCTGCGTTGGCAGGGGTGATGACTCCTGAGATAGAGGCACGGATGCTTTCGCGCACTCCGATTCATCGTCTTGGCGAGGTCTCCGACATTGCCCGCGCCGTCCTCTTCTTTGCCTCACCCATGTCGCCGTGGATCTCCGGCCAGACCTTGATGGTAAACGGCGGCGGGGTGCAGACACTCGACTAAGGCGCCGCTTTTTGAAACGGGGTCTTAGTCGGTGGTCTCTGACGGGAGGCGCTTCGATGTCTTTGCTCCGAGGTCGCGCAGGCGTTCGGCTGTGCGCGTAAGGCTCTGCGTTGACTCACCGAACTGTGAATAGGCGTCGTCGAAAGCCTTTCCGGTCTCGTTGAGCTTCGCTCGTATCTTCATCATTGACTCATTGAAGCGCACAAACCGGTCATAAAGTTTGCCGCCCAACTCCGCTATGCTCTCTGCGTTGCGGTTCTGGCTCTCCTGGCGCCACAGCTGCGATATGATCTGCATGACCGAGAAGACGTGGGTCGGAGAGACAATGACCACCTTCTTGTCGTATGCATAGCGCCAAAGCTCCGGGTCATGGCGGATGGCCGCGAAATAGGCCCCCTCGTTAGGGACGAACATAAGGGTGTGGTCAACCGCCTTTTTCCAGTGGCGTTGATACTGTTTTGCGCCCAACTCATCGACGTGCTTCCTCACCGAGCGGATATGCTCGCGCACGGCCGCCTTCTCCTCCTCGGGCGACTGTGCCTCACACAGACGGACGTAGGCCGTCAGCGAGACTTTCGAGTCTATAATCATCAGATGCTCGTCCGGGAGCTTCACCAGCACGTCCGGACGCTGACGGTTACCTTCGTCATCCTTCAGGGCCATGCCCGCCTCGTCACGGGCCGGCTGAACGAAAAAGGTCACATCCTTCTTCATCCCCGCGCTTTCCAGCAGGGTCTCGAGAATCATCTCCCCCCAGTCACCCTGCACCTTAGAGTCACCCTTCAAGGCCGAGGTCAGCGAGCGCGTCTCCTCACCGATTGTATTGTTCAGACGGATAAGACGGTCTATCTGTTCAGAGAGCGACTGGCGCGAGGCAGTCTCCGAGACATGGTTCTCCGAGACGACTTTGGTGAACTCCGCCAACCTCTCGCGCAGTGGGGCGAGGATGGCGTCTATTTCACGTCTGGAGTTCTCGCGGAGCTCCGTCAGATTTGCCGAGAGGGTTTTGTTGGACAGGTTTTCAAACTGTAGGCGCGAGGTCTCGGCGAGGATTGCCGACTGCTCGGCCAGCTGGTCGCGCAAGGTTTCGACCTGACGCCCATACTGTTCGCGGATGGCGGCGAGTTCCGAACGAGAGGCCGCCTCCTGACGGGCGAGGGCCGCTTCGCTCTCCTCGCGCATGCGGGCCACCAACATACGCTGCGACTCCTCGCTCTGACGCTGAAACTCAGCGAGCTTAGCGGAGAGGTCATTGGCAGACTCGTTCTTCCGTGTGAAAAGAAGGACGAGCAACGCAATGATGGCAATGACCAAAATGATTTCAACTATAATCTGCATTCTGTCTGAGAGATAAGCTCAGCTGACCGGCTGA
>CAZUAK010000052.1:0-3072 GCA_964618395.1 uncultured Sangeribacter sp. | reverse complement strand
GTCGCCGAGAGGATGTCGGTCTTCACCGGGCGGAGGGTCTTGGGGGATATGGTATGGCCAAAAGAGCGTCCCGAGCTGTCCTTGTGGAAATTGCGGTAATTCCCTGACGTCGCCATCCCTTTTCCGGTGAAAGAGACCGTCTTCATCGGCTCGCCGCCAGGGGAGGAATCGTCTTCCTCAGGAGTGTCTATCCCGATTTTCCAATCCTTTCCGGAAGGGGACTTCCCGCTGGCGCGTATCTCGCCTCCAATCTCCACAAGAAAGTCGGTCACACCGTTGCGCGTCAGCATCTGAGCAACCCGGTCCACGCCATACCCCTTGGCGACCGCTGAGAAATTGAACTCCAAGCGAGGGTCCTCCTTAATTATATGGCCGTTGCGGAAACGGGTCTTGTCGAAGCCGACAAAATCCTTGAGCGAATCGAGCGCCAGCGTATCCGGCGAGGCCGCATGGCCCTTGCCGAATCCCCAGGCCGATATAGCCGGAGAAACCGTGGGATCGAAAGCCCCGCCCGTCAGACGGGAGACTCTCGAAGAAAGGTCATAGACCTCACGGAGCATCACACCGACTTCAAGAGAGTCGCGAGAAGCATTCAGCGCCGAGAGCTGCGAATCCGGATTGAAGAAAGAGAGTTCGGAATCGATGGAATCGAGAATGACCCGGATAGAGTCGCTGAGGTCAGTCGAGGCCTGATAAGTGATATGATATTGTGTATTCCACGTTACGCCCTCCGAGTGGAGATACTTCTTGGAATCTCCACAAGAGACGGCAATAAAGGGTACAACGAATGGTAAAAAGAACGATAACTTGGTCATTTTTGAAAAATGTTGGGCAAAGATAGCGAAAAATCCAAAAATTATTGTTAAGTTTGAAGTCAAGAAAATAACCAGCGCCTCCACGGCAGGCTTAACTATATACGGAACGGTAGCCGCGGAGGTCATAAAAACAACATATACAATGAAAGAAAGCTACGTATTTTTAGCAAACGGCTTTGAAGAAATAGAGGCACTCAGCGTGGTAGACATCCTTCGCCGCGCCGGCATACCGGTTAAGACCGTTTCCATCACCAGCGCCCTTCAGGTTACCGGCGCGCACGGTGTGACGGTTACGGCCGATGTCCTTTATGACAACACACTCTTCTCCGACCCGGAGTGGCTGATACTCCCCGGAGGCATGCCCGGCGCCACCAACCTGTATGAATTCGCACCCCTTCAGGGACTCCTGGAGGCACAGAAGGACTCAAAGAAGGGCCGTATCGCCGCCATCTGCGCCGCGCCGGCCGTCGTGTTGGGTCAGCTCGGCCTGCTGAAAGGAGAGAAGGCCACCTGTTATCCCGGCTTCGAGGAGATGTTGGGATGTGAGGTTGTCGACGCTCCCGTCGTCGTCTCCGGCAAGTTCGTCACCGCAAACGGCCCCGGCACCGCCACCAACTGGGCGCTTAAGATAGTCGAGGAGACACTCGGCAACGACGCCGCCCTGAAGGTTGCCAACGGTATGCTCATCTTTCCCCGTTCGGAAAAAGACATAGAACACTATTTCGGATAACCGGGCGCTCCCGAGCGCTGGTCGCCTTGGCCGGCGACCATCCTGAAGAAGTCGGCTATGGAACAACTCACAAACCCTGAACACGCAGACAGTGGCAGAAGACGTATATTATGCCCTCAAAGGTGAAGGCGAATCGCGGATACGTGAAAAAATGAGCACGTTTATCGGCTTCGCCCTTCCGGTCTACTCGGCCGAAGAGGCCAAGGCGCGGATAAAGGAATATCAGAACCGCTATCACGACGCGCGTCACGTCTGTTGGGCCTACATGATAGGGACCGACAGAAGCGAGTGGCAGCTCAACGACAACGGCGAGCCGAGCGGAACGGCCGGCAAACCGATACTGGGCCAGATAAACTCCACCGGCATCACCAACGCCGTCGTCATAGTGGTCAGGTATTTCGGAGGCATAAAGCTCGGTACTCCCGGGCTGATAGCCGCCTACCGCGAGGCGGCGCGCGAGGCGATAGAGGCAGCCGGAATAAAGGAGATGTTTGCGATGACGGAGTTTTCCGTAGAGTTTCCATACATCGCGGCCGACCCGGTGATGAAACTGGTCAAGGGCGACCCTGACATAGAGATGCGCGCACAGACGTTTGACAATCTCTGTCGCCTTGAGCTGGCCGTCAGGTCGAGCCGCAGTGAGGAGATAGAGGGAAAGCTCCGGTCTATAGAGGGGGTCAGCCTTGTCTGACAACCACTCGGGGTTCATAGCCTTGTCTGACGACCACTCGGAGTACACATCTTGTCTGACGACCTCAGGGGTCACAGTCTTGTCTGACGACCTAACAGGTCCATGACTTATCCGAACGGAACGCAAAAGCGAGAGCGGTTTCATCATGTTCAAAATGTGGTGCTGAAAGACTGAAAAACGTCGTCAAGCAGACCCAAAACGGGCAAAATCTCGGCGAAAATAAGGCTAAACATAAAATATTGTGGCTATTATAGCCGTCATGTCAAAAAAAATTACGATATTTGCACGCTGAAAATCAAAGCCCCCCTTCGAGAGGCCAGGCTGAATGGGTCAAAAACCATGGAGCAGCTTTGTTGAAGACGGGGGTGGAGAGATTCGCAAATTCCGGTAAATTTGTACTTTAATATCCATACCAACAATGACAAAAGCAGATATTGTAAACGAGATTTCCCGTAGTACGGGTATTGAGAAAGCAACCGTGCTCCAGACCATCGAGAAATTCATGGAAGTCATGAAAGACACGATGGCCGACGGCAACAACGTATACCTTCGCGGTTTCGGTAGTTTCATCATCAAGACTCGCAAGGCCAAGACTGCTCGCAACATCTCGAAGAACACTACCATTCTTATCCCGGAACACAAGATTCCCGCTTTCAAGCCCTCGAAAGTCTTCCTCGAGCAGGTAAAGGTAAAAGAGTAAGCTCCCCTTTGACAGGCAGCCCCAGAGGCGGTCAAGAAGCGGACCGAAGTTAAAGCACAAAATATAAACACTCTAAATAACAACATTATGCCCAGCGGAAAGAAAAGAAAAGGCCACAAGATGGCTACCCACAAGC
>CAZUAK010000051.1:0-12659 GCA_964618395.1 uncultured Sangeribacter sp. | reverse complement strand
GGTCCCCTTGTCAATAGGTTGTTCACTTTTTACCGCCAATCGGGGGTAAATTCGTATGTAAGTCACTGATTATTTGCATAATCAAAAAATGTTAAAATATGTATAGTTTTGTAAATTTACTGTTTCACCCAATCGACAAATCGATTACGGGAGGAGATTCATCAGTGCATTCTCGTCCAAAACTGTGTAAATTCTATTGCCTGAGGGAGTATAAAGCGGGTTCGGAAGTGCGAAAAGCTCGGCTATCAGGTTCTCCATTTCTCGGTCTGAGAGACGTCGTCCGCGGACGATTGCGCTGCTGCGAGCCAGGATGAGGGCCATCTTTTCGATGACGTTGGTGCGGACGGAGCCGTCGTTGCCGTAGTTCACGCCATCTTCCGACACGCTGTCAAGGACGCGGAGCACTATGTCAGCCGGGTCCGCTCCCTGTAGAATGGCCGGGACTCCGACAATCCTCCAGCGGTCCTCTTCTTCATATTCGAGCAGAAAACCGATACGCGACAGCTCGTCCTGCACACCGGCGAAGGCTGCCTGATGAACAGGGTCGAGGGTGACTGTCTCGGGGAACATTACCCTCTGGGAGAGTTGCTCCATGTGACGGACAGCCGAAAGACACCTCTCGTAAAGTATCCGGAGGTGGGCACGGTGCTGGTCTATGATGATGAGGCCCTCACGCGACTCAGTAATGATGAACTTCTTCATCACCTGAAAACAGATGGAACCGAACTCCGGTTGATCGTCTTTTATGTTGGGCAGCGAGGGCTCCTGCTCAGGTTGCTCCTTCTTCTCTTCCTGAAGCGAGGCACCCGTGTTTTTCATAAAGTCCTCATACAGTTTCTCCCAGTTCCGGTCAACTTTTGTTGGCTTGTATTGCGCCCCGATATGTTTCGGCTTCTCTGAAACACCATCGCCTGAAGAGAAAGCAGACCCACCGCTTCTATCACTCCCCTCCCCTACCGGTTGAGCGGGGGGTGTGAAGGTGGTCTCGCGGAATGACGAGAAGGGATTATAGTCGGGCGAGAAGCTGTCAACTGGTTCGTCGATGGTGTCTCCAGGCCGTACAGGAGTGACGGGAAGTACGTCAGAATTGAAATCAATCGAGGGCACGGCTGCATGGCGCCCCAGCGCGGCCTTGACAGCCGCCACGAGGATTGGCCATATCTGTTGTTCGAACTCGAACTTTATCTCGTTCTTGGTCGGGTGAATGTTGACGTCTATCGAGTCCGGGTCTACCGTGAAGCGGATGAAGTAATTCGGCTGAGTGTCCGTTGCGATAAGGTTCTCATAACACGACACAATGGCCTTGTGGAAATACGGGTGACGCATATTGCGCCCGTTGACTATCAGGAATTGCAGGGGGTTCCGGCGCCGCGCGAACTCCGGACGGCTGATGAAACCCTCTATCTTCACCAGAGACGTTTCCACATTGACCGGCACAATCTGCATGTTCAGGTTATTCTTCCATATATCCTGAATACGCTGCTTGAAAGTCCCGGCGGGGAGATCGATGACCTTGGTCCCGGTGTCGATGACCATACGTTTGTCGTTATTCACCAGCGCCAGACGCTCGAACTCGCGCATGATGTTGGACAGCTCCACATTCTGGCTCTTCAGGAACTTCCGCCGCACGGGCGTGTTGAAGAACAGGTTCCTGACAGAGATGTTTGTACCCTTCTCACAGACGCAAGGCTCCTGCGACTCCACCCGTGAGCCGTTGATGAGGAGACGCGTACCGACTGTCGAATCTTTAGGACACGTCTTCAGTTCCACCTGTGAGATGGCACAGATGGAGGGAAGGGCCTCGCCGCGGAATCCCATCGTGTGGAGTGCGAAAAGGTCGTCGGCGCTGCTTATCTTTGAGGTGGCATGACGCTCAAAAGCCATGCGTGCGTCGGTCTCGGTCATCCCCCTGCCGTTGTCAACGACCTGAATGAGGGTGCGCCCGGCGTCTTTTATATATAGTCGGATGTCTGTCGCGCCGGCATCCACTGAATTCTCAATGAGTTCCTTCACAACCGAAGCCGGCCGCTGAATGACTTCACCGGCGGCAATCTGATTGGCCACAGAATCCGGCAACAATTTTATTACATCCATTTTTTATCGATTCTTTAATTAATCACTCGCGAAAAAAATCTAATATAGCTCGTATAGCTCGCGAAAATCCATCACTCGCGAATATTCATCAAATCATCACTCGCGAATATTCATCAATCCATCACTTGCAAAAATACACTGCACGTGAAAAATCATCACTCGCGGAAATAGAGCTCCAGCTCCTCGGAGAGCTCGCCGAGATCGTCGTCCCAGTGGAGACGGTCGCCATACCAGGAACGCTTCGGGCGGATAGCCTCCAGCCAAACGAAGCCCGGAATCAGCCTCTGCTCGCTCTTCTTGACCTTGAAGATGGGAGTGACGGTACCGTTGACGTCTGGCCACATCTTGAGGTTTTCCAGCTCGCCTTCCTTCATGTCCACGGTCATCCATCCCGACTCCGCATAGACGAGACGCGATATGGTCGAATCATTTTCCAACGGCAGGAACATAAGCTGCACATTTCCGTCAACGTCGAGATGCTTGAGGGTGCCGTTTTCCAGGATGGCATACAGTTTCTGGCCCGATATCTGGTTAAAGAACTCCTCCTCGACATGTTCCATCACGCGACCGTCGACCGGGATATAGGCATAGTCGGCACTCGAGTCGTTGAAGTGGACCACAATCTCACCGCCGGTTACCTGACGCTCACCGCTCCACGCCACAGGCTTCCGTATCAACCGCAACAGAGAGTCGCCCTGAGATACGATTATCGAATCTGCCACCCCCTGAACATCCTGGCCGAAGAAACGGGCCCGTCTGAAGGCCTGTGCAACCCGATACTCTCGGTGCTGCGTGTCCTCGGGCAAAGAATCCGGCTTCAAGAACGGCCCCACAGTCGCCATCGCGTCGTGAAAGACAATTGAGTCACTCTGCGGTATCGAATCTATCGCAGGCCTCGGAATCCTCAGCTCATTGCGTATAAAGGTCAATATCGTGTCGGCCCTCAGAAAGATTGTGTCGGGCCGGGAGTACTCCATCAACAGGGGATAACGTGTCGCCATCGCCTCGCGGGTTATGTCGTTGTAATAGGCATAGTCGGCCACGAGAGTAGTATGGTTCGCCGTGTCGGTCAGCACTACCGGCGAACCCGCACGGTGGCTGTCTGCAAAGCGGTAGGCCCTGGAAATCCTCGACACCTTGTCATAGATGATAGAGTCCCCTTCGAGCGTCACCGTCCGTCCGAGGCTGTCGGTGTGGGCTATTCGTGCGCGAGACGTCAGTTCGAGCGAATCGGTCGCCGTGTTGTACCATCCCGACGTAGCGCGGATGGTATCGTTCGGACCGAAAATGTCCGTCACGCTCTCAATGCGCGCTATATGGGTCGCGGTGTTGTAATAAAGCGTATCGGTCGCCATCGTATACCCGTCTTTCGAGTTCTCCAGATCGACATTGATGAAGAACTGCGCATCCTTCGTGTCGGTGTCATAGACTCCGCGGTGAGAGCGCAGCGTGTTCACCCCATCGTCGAGCGTGCCCCACGTGTCATAGAAGCCACGGTTCTCATCGACATAATAATGGAGGGTATCGGTGACCAGCGTGCCCTTAGAGTCCTGCAGCTTCACGTTTGAGCGCGTCGGACCGTTCACGAGCTTGGCGTACTTGAGGTCACCGTCATAGAAGAGCTTGTCGGCAAAGACAAAAAGCGTGTCGCCCTGCTGCATCTTCACGTTTCCGAAAGCGTCGAGACTGTTCAGGTCGGGATAATAGAAAGCCGAGTCACAGAACATCCACATAGAGCCGTGACGGAAGCGGACATCACCCGATACTATCTGCCGTTCTATACTGTCCATCCCGCGGCGGTAAAGGCTGTCAGCCTGTTCAAGGAACACCTTGTCGGACTGATAGCGGTTTGCAGCCGGTATTGTCGGCTTCAGCGGCTTTGTCGGTTTCGGGCGACGGTATTTTTCGGTATTGTGACGGTCGTTCTGACGCACGGTCTGGGCATAGGCCAAGCGCCAGAGGTTCACTCCGGCAAACGCGAGGAAGGCTATCAAGAGAAAGGCTGTGAAGCGTCTGCGGTTCATTTTATCCAACCTTCATACTTGAAGTCGCAATCGTCCCATCCGTCTTCAATCCGTATATAGGTCTCCTTGATTTTCTGTTCGACCCACTTCTTGAGGATCTGCTCCCTCTCCCACTCCTCATACATCTTCTTGATCATGTTATAGTCCTCCTGCATCCCGGCGCGGTGACCGTCTATGCGGTGTGAGAGCTTGACGATGGCCACGACCTCCTGGTTCTTCGCCGGATCGGTCATGATGAAGGGCTCTGAGATCTCACCCGGCTTCATCGTGTTCACCTTGGCCGCTATCTCAGAGGGGAGGTCCTGCATCTCGAAGCGCGATGAGCCGTCGGCCGCGTTGACCATGATGCCCTTGTTGTTTCGCGACTCCTTGTCGTGAGAAATCAGGCGGGCCGCATCCTCAAACATGAAGCCGCCGGCCAGAATCTCCTTGCGGACCGAGTCGAGGCGCGCCACGGCGTCACCCAGGTCCTGCGTGCTCACCTTCGGACGCAAAAGGATATGGCGTAGGTTCGCCTGGTCTCCCCTCTTGTCTATGAGCTGAATGATGTGATAGCCGTACTCCGTCTCGACAATTCGCGAAACCTTGTTCGGATCACTGAGGTTGAAGGCCACGTTTGAGAACTCAGGGACGAAGTCGGCCTTGTTGTGATAGCCGAGTTCGCCTCCCTGCATGGCCGAGCCGGGGTCTTCGGAATACATGATGGCCAGGGTCGAGAAATTGGCCTCCCCCTTGTTCACACGGTCGGCATAGTCACGCAGCCGGGCCTTGATGTCTTCTATCTCCTGGCGCGGAACTGTCGGAATCAGTTTCACTATCTGAACCTCCACCTGCATCGGGATGTAGGGGATGCTGTCCTCCGGGAGAGTGGCATAATACTTCTTGACCGCATTCGGCGTCGCCTTCACGTTCTTTGTCAAAGAGCTTTTCACCTGCTCGATGATGTAGTTGTTACGCATCACGTCGACCAGCTGCTCGCGCAACGCGGGATAGGATTTTCTGAAATACTCCTCAACCTTCTCCTTGCTGCCGAGGTTAGCCACAAAGAAGTCCAGCCGTCTGTCCACTGCGCTCTGTACCTGGCCTTCCGGAGCTTCGATGGTGTCTATCTTTGCCTGATGAAGATAAAGTTTCTCAACGGCTATCCTCTCCGGAATCACGCAATAAGGGTCCCCCCCAATCGCCTCGCCTTCAGAGCGCATCTGGGCATAAAGGTCTTCGACGTCTGAGCGGAAAATAGCCTGGTCGCCGACGGTCCAAACGATTTCGTCGACGACATTCTTTTTCGGCGCTGCCAAGAGGGTGGCCACACCGAGGGTACCTAAGAGAAAGAGAGGTAAGTATTTTTTAATCTTCATCGTTAAGGTTGAAGTTTGAGTTTCTGTAATCTGTTTTGTCCGCTTCACACCGGGCGAATCTTGAACCTGCACAGGCATGGAGAACGGGCAATAATCACTGTTTTGAGGAGAGTGTGACCCTATGACGTAGCGGATCGTAACCAGGGGTTTTGAGCACGCCGTCCTTCATGGCCGACTTCCGCAGGTCTGCGATAAGCCGGCGCTCGTATGACTCGAGCCGCTCGTCAGTCAGCCTTTCGGAGATGACCCTCCGGGCATACTCGAAAGGCATCTTCTCCCCTCCCGGAATATAGTCGGTGATGTGGAGGATATAGACAAACCCGTTATAGGAGGTCTCAAAATCCGGACTCGACTTCAGGAACGCCTCGGCGTCATAGAACCGGTAAGGGATGTGCTCGGTGACGGTCGTGAAGTCTATCCATTTGTCTATGAAATAGTCATACTGGACCGCCTCTTCGAGACCGTACTTTTCGAGGGCGTCTATGGCGTCGGGCGACGCCGAGGATATCCAGCGTCTGACATCAGCGAGCCTCGCCGACTCGGCCGGGACCTTGATATAAAGGCCCTTGACCAGCGGACCGTCGAGCAACAGCTCGTCAGTGTGACGGTCATAGTATCTCCTTATCGAATCCTCGTTCAGCTTCACCGGTGTCGTCTGACGCACTTTGCGCTTATAGGCCTCGGTGATGAGCTTGCGCCGGTAGTCGGCGACAAGGGTCTCAATGCGTTCCATATCCTCGATATTCTCCTCGGCCACGGTTTCAAGCAGCCGGTCGTCTATCCAGGCGTTGACGATAGCGTGGAAGAGCCTCGCGCTGTCTTCGGGTTCGATACCCGCCGGGATATCCATGACCACGTCGCGGACGCGCAGAGCCGAGTCTTTGACGGTCACCAAGATATCGGACTGTTCCTCTGTGGCCTTCTCTCCCTTTGAGCACGAAAGGAGAAAACCGGAGAGTAAGGCCGGCACGATGACAGAGACGATGAGCGTCACAACTCTCACCGGCTCAACTCCGTAAATCTCGCGTTGACACCACTTCATGATATTCCGTCGGCTTTGAACCTTCAAAGTTAGCGATTTATTTTCAATAACACTCTATCTTTGACAAAAAACAACGCTCTCCGGAGGTCGGAGAGCGTCAGTGGAATGTTCGAGAGGGTTATATCCCGTTTCGTCAAACCGGATTCATGGTTTCGACCGGGTTATGTCCCGTTACAAATCGGATTGATAAGGTGGAATCCCTGAGAGGGTCTTATCTGTTACTGTATTTCTTGCGGAGCTTGTTGAGCTGCTTCTCATCGACCACGATGGGATAACGTGCCTTGAGTTCGTCCACCCACTCGCGCTCAAGCTCGTTCTGATAGTCGCCGGTGACGAGGCCGCGGACGTCGGCAACCTCTTCGGGAGCTGTCAGGATCTTGGGATCCCAAAGGAAGTAGACCTCAAACGAAGAGTTGGAGGGAGTGACGGCCGGAGCACCGAAGACGATGTTGTCAACCATGGGATTCTGGCCCTGTTCGACAAGAACCTTCTCGGCGGTTGCCAGACCCTTGAATTCCTTGCGGATTGTGTTGACCAGGGTGTCGGCACCGAGCACTGCCATGCGTGCGCGCACCTCGTTTGCTACAGAGTCATTCTTGGCCTGAACCAGCACTGTCTTCACGTGAGGCTTCTCCCATGTGTAATTCTGACGGTTAGCCTCAAAGAAGGCCTTCAGTCCTTCGGTATCCTTAGCCGCGCGGTCCCAGACCTTTTCGACGCTGACCTCATAAAGCAGGGAGCCTTCCTTATATTCATTCATAAGGTTGTGATAGTCGGCCACGTTATTGTCGAGCCATTCCTCTTCGGCCGCCAGCAACTTATTGTACAGATAGCTGTTGGCAGAGTTGTCGAGGATGGCCACGGCGCGAATATGGTCGGGCTGAATAGCTCCGCGGAAGGCTGAAATGAAGTCGCTGACGGGATACTGTTTCTTACCGACGGTCAGGACGGGGAGCTCTGCAAACGTACCGACAGTGCAGTCGACATAGAAAAGGGAGTCGAGTCCGGTAGCGGCCGCACGTTCCTTGAGCATATCGAGGGTCTTCTGGTTGATTGAGCCCTTATGCTTCTTGGCTAAAAGGGCCTCGGTGTGCTCGCGGTTGAGGCGATAGCGCTCATCCTGGGGATTGCTGATGGCGCGGACGACACCCTGTTTAACTTCTTCGAAAGACTCCGGAGCGCGTTCTGCTATCTTATAGATGATGTGATAGCCATACGGGCTGCGGACAGGGCGCGAGATTTCGCCGACGTTCAGTGCGAAGGCGGCAGAGTCAAACTCTGCCACCATACGTCCGGCGCCGAACCAGGGGAGTTCACCGCCCTTTGAGGCGGAGCCGGGGTCCTGGGATTCGCTGCGGGCCACCTGCGGGAAAACATTGCGGTCGGCAGAGACGATGTTGTAGAGGCTGTCGATAGAGGCCTTGGCCTTTGCGTCCTCGGCCGGAGATGCACCCGGAGGCACAAGTTTCATGATGTGGGCCACCTGGACCTGTCCGCGGGCAGGACGGTGCTTGCCACCTTTCATCACGTGGTAGGCGAAGGGAGTCTCGAAGACTTCGGAGATTTCACCTTCCTTGAGCGCGTAGGCTTGCTTCTCGAACTCGAGGGGGAAGGTGTTGACGGTGATGAAGCCGTAGGAGCCCCGGTTATTCTTGGCCGAACGGTCTTCGGAGTATTCGTAAGCGAGCTGGTTGAAGTCGCCCCCGTTGAGGACAACGGTGCGCAGCGAGTCGATAAGGTTGCGTGCCCGTTCTTTGTTCTCACCCTTGAGGGCCATGATGTGGTTGGCCTCAAATTCCTCACGTGAGCGCTCGAAGGTTTCTGCGGCGAGAGAATTGATAAAAGCGGAATCGACGAGATAGGGTTTCGCCAGGTCACGGCGATACCCGTCCATATCTCTGATGAAAGAAGCGGTGGTGTCCACTCCGGCAGCCTTGGCGTCGGCGACTTTCAGCTTATAGATTTCGAAAAGCTCGAGATATTCGTCGACCGGCTGGGAGGTGAGCTGCTGCTGGCTGTTCTTATTATACAGGTATTCAAACTCCGAAACAGGAACAGCGTTGCCGTTGACGGTCATCAAGACCGGGTCTTTGGCAGCCCAGCACAATGCGGCTCCGGACAGAAGGGTCCCCGCAATGATATAAGTCTTCCTCATATATATTAGGTGTAGTTTTCTCTTATTCTACCGATGTCGTCAAGACATCACAATTATTTAAACGAACCCGACTCCAAATAATTGTTTCGACCCTCATCATTTTGACACCTCACTGAAAAATGGGAAACAATAAGTATGAATATGCCGTTCTATTATATAGCGATTCCAAAGTATTCGTTGATATTTAATAATCCCTATTCGTTGATATTTAATAATCCCTATTAAACGTATGACCCGTTAAAAGGCGGTCACACACTCTCTCAGGTTTATATCAACTCTCAAGATAACATTGTACATCTATGGGTAATAAGAACAACAACGGTGGAGGCGGAGACACTCAGTTCAAGACACGGCTGGGGGTCATAGCGGCCACATTGGGGTCTGCCGTGGGCCTCGGCAGCATTTGGCGGTTCCCCGCTGAGGCGCAGGCCAACGGCGGCGGCGCTTTCCTTCTGCTCTATCTCGGATGCGTCCTGATTCTGGGTATCCCCGTCATGGTTGCCGAAACCGCACTCGGACGCGCAGGCCGCGAAGACGCCGTCGGTACATACCTCAAACTCGCGCCTAAGACCAAATGGTGGCTCGCCGGCATTATAGGCATCATCGCCTCGTACCTTATCATCAGCTTCTACATGGTGGTCGCCGGCTGGACGCTCCAATACCTGTGGGACTCCATCACCGGCGCCCTCTACGCCGGCGTCGACCCCTCGGCCACGGAGGCAATGGAACACTCGTTCCATGACCGCATGGAGAACTACATCTGCTCTGACATCAACCCCCTCATCTCCACATACGTCATGATAGGCCTTAATATAGCCGTGCTCATGATGGGTGTGCAGAAAGGAATCGAGCGCGCATCCAACATCATGATGCCCACCCTGTTTGTACTTCTGCTCATCTTCTGCGGATACTCCCTGACACTGCCCGGAGCGTCAGACGGACTCGCTTTCTTCTTCAAGCCTGACTTCTCTGTATTGACGTGGGAGGTAGCCGCCAACGCACTCGGCCAGACATTCTTCTCGCTGAGCCTCGGAATCGGCATACTCATGACCTATGCCTCATACTATCCCAAGTCTACAAACTTAGTGACCACATCAGGCACCGTGTCTGTGCTGACCACCGTCGTGGCCATCCTCATGGGCATGATTATCTTTCCGACGGTCTTCAGTTTCGGACTGGACCTCGACTCACTGAGAGGCACCACACTCGTCTTTGTCAGCCTGCCCGAGGTGTTCGCCCAGATGCCCGGCGGACGCTGGTGGTCAATCCTGTTTTTCCTCCTTCTGCTCGTGGCGGCGTTGACCAGTACCATCTCCCTCTCGGAGGTTTCCATACTTTTTGTCCAGAAGAGGTTCAAGAAGTCAAGGGTCAAGGCAACGGTCATGATGATGACGCCGCTCTTCATCCTGAGTGCCCTCTGCTCGCTATCGTTCGGCAGTCTGGAGCACATCAAGATTTTCGGGCTGACCATCTTCAACTTCCTCGACTCGTTCGCCACGAACTGGATGCAGTCCATCTGCGCGCTGCTGACGGTGATATTCATCGGGTGGATAGCTCCGCGTGACATCCTGCGCGACCAGATAACCAACGGCGGGAAGGTCATGAAGCGAGCCTATCCGGTGCTGAGCTTCGTGATACGTTGGATCTCCCCCATCCTCATCCTCATCATCCTGCTCAGCTCCGTTATCCGCTGAACTTTAACTCCACCACGCATGTATGTAAACATATAAGTAAGTGCCATTATCCGGTTGTTCAGTCAGATTTTTTGGCACGGTATTTGTTATGACCAATAAATAAATAAAAACGCAATATTATGATTCGCATCAACGCATTCTATGAATTGGCAGAAGATGAGGTGCAGGAGTCGCTGCTCCTCGGCCGCGAACTCACCGAGGCCTCACGCGGAGAAAAGGGTTGTATCTCCTACGACCTCTTCCACAGCACGACGCGCCCGAACGTTATGATGTTCTGCGAAACCTGGGAGAACCCCGAAGTCCTCAAGGCCCACTCGGAGACCGAGCACTTCAAGCGCCTCGTCCCGCAGTTGAAACAACGCGCCCTCAACTCAAAGACGGAGAAGTTCGAGTTCTGACAAGGCATATCGAGGAGCCGTTCGTCCCGACAGATAAGCTTTGAGTCCACGGTTTGAACATTAAATCCCTTTGGTCTAAACTTTAAATCCCTCCGGGCGTTAGATTTTAGACCGCGTTTCAAAAAAACGGGGTCTCAAGGCGGACGGCGGTTTGGCTGTTCTCCATTTTTTTGTTAACTTTGCGACTCGGTACGGATCCCATCGGAAAAGTATCGGTGCCCTAAAAGAAATTTATCAACACTTCTATAAAAACCATGAACGTTACTTTCGAGAAAATCGACGATGTGAACGGTGTCATCACCGTCGCTATCGAAGAGAAAGACTATGCTGATCAGATAAAGAAACAGCTCAAGGATATCGCGAAAAAGCACACTGAACCCGGTTTCCGCCCCGGTAAGGTTCCGGCAGCCCTCATCCAGAAGAAATATGGCGAACCCGTGAAATATGACGCCATCAACCAGGTTGTCGGTGAAGCGGTCTACAACTATCTCAAAGAACAGGACCTGCGCGTTCTCGGAAATCCCGTTCCCGAAAAGAACGAGGACTTCGACCTCAAGAACACGGACTTCACCTTCAAGTTCAAGGTGGGCATGGCTCCTGAAATCGACACCCATGTCAACAAGGACCTCCACATCCCCTACTATAAGATCCAGGTAGACGAGAACATGATCAACAACCAGGATCACAACCTCCGTCGCCGCCTCGGAAAGCAAGAACCCGGCGAGACCGTAGAACCTACTTCGGTCGTTAAGGGTGAGCTCGTTGAACTCGACGAGAACGGTCAGCCCAAGGAGGGCGGCATCGTTGTCGAAAACGCAATCGTAGGTCCCGAGCACTTCGTTTCTGACGAGGAGAAAGCAAAGGTGGTCGACAAGAAAGTTGACGAAACCGTGGTCTTCAACCCCTATGCCGCAGCAGGTGGCAACCAGGTGGAGCTCTCTTCGATGCTCCACATCGACAAGGCCGACGTCGAGAACCACAAGGGCGACTTCTCCTTCAAGATCCGTGAGACCATCAACCTCAAGCCCGCAGAGCTCAATCAGGAATTCTTCGACATGCTCTTCGGCAAGGACAAGGTCAAAGACGAAAACGCTTATCGCGAAGAGCTCAAGAACTCTCTCGAGAAGCAGCTCGTGGCTGACTCCGACTATCGCTTCACCATCGACGCGAAGAACGCCATCACCAAGGCTGTCGGTGAGATCAACCTCCCCGACGCGATCATGAAGGAGTTCCTCATCAGCCGCAACAAGGACCTCAACGAGGAGAACATCGAGGCTGAATATGTCAACATCCGTCCCCAGGTAGAATGGGAGGTTATCCGCGAGGCTATCCTCAAGCAGTTCGGCATCAAGATCAACGAAGAGGACGTCAAGAAGATGGCACGCGCCGTGGCCCACAACCAGTTCCTCCAGTACGGAATGACCCAGGTGCCCGACGAGATGCTCGAGAAGTACTCCGAGCAGCTCCTCGCCGACGAGCGCTACCGCGACCAGCTTGTCTCCCAGTCTGTGGACATGAAGCTCTACGAAGCCGTGAAGGACGCTGTCTCTGCCGACGAGACCCCCATCACAGTCGACGACTTCAACGCACTCTTCGCAGCTCCCGCAGCTCAGTAAGATCGTAACCCCAAAGGAATTCAACTTTAAAGAGGGCTGCGGTCTGACCGTTGCCCTCTTAACTATTATAAACACTATGACAAACGACTTCAGAAACTTTGCCGTCAACCATCTCGGTATGAGCGGCAACACACTCGATTCATATACCAAGGCCGTCAACTCATCCATCCCCCGCAGCGTCATCACGCCGACCTCGGACTATATGAACCCCTACATCCTCGAAGAGCGTCAGCTCAACGTCACCCAGATGGATGTCTTCTCACGCCTTATGATGGACC
>CAZUAK010000050.1:0-12779 GCA_964618395.1 uncultured Sangeribacter sp. | reverse complement strand
ATTGACTAAGCGATAACTAAGTTTTATATGCTCATTAATTTTTAAGAACTACTTAATGCTTTCTTTTCCTGTTTTTATGAAACGGGGTTTTACTTGAACGGGGTTTTACTTGAACGGGGTTTTACTTGAATGTGTCGGGTAGGTCGTTCTCATAGAGGACCGTGTCTCCGGGTTTGAGAATGGTCGAGAGGTACTGCTGCGCCTCGTTGAACGAGGAGACAGTGTGAAGGTTTTCACGGTCGAAGTCCGTAGACTCGACGCCAGTCACTATCGCCTCGCGGTTATAGAGACCGACCACTATGATGATGTCCACCTTGTTGCCCATCCGCGCTCCGAACTCCTTGTTGAGTTCGAACTGACGTTCCCCGAGTTCAATCATGCCCGGGGTGATGACTATGCGTCTGCCGTCACGGAATTCAGAAAGGACATCTATGGCCATTGCCGAGCCGGTGGGATTGGAGTTGAAGGCATCGTCGAGGATGGTCACTCCGCCGGGTGTCCGTTTCACGCTCAGTCGGTGTTCCACGGGCTCAATGTCGAGGACGGCGCGGCGTATCTTGTCTTCGGGTACCTTCAGATAGAGGGCCACTACGACCGCGGCCACGAGGTTAGAGATGTTGCCTTCGCCTACAAGACGGGTCTTGAGGGAGAGCCTCAGGCCCTCTGAGGAGCAGACCGTGAACTCGGCCCCCTCGGCGCTGTAGCGGACATCCTCGGCATAATAAGAGCAGCCGTCGTGCGAGGCCACGCCATAGCGGAAGGTCTCAACGTTCTTGACGTTGCGGTTAGCGACAAACTCAAAGTCATTGTTGAGAACTGCCAGACCGTCCGACGGGAGAGAATCGATGAGCTCGAACTTTGTGCGCTGAACGTTCTCGATGGTCTTGAAGCTCTCAAGGTGCATCGGTCCGACTGCTGTCAAGACGCCTATCTGCGGGTGGACAAGGTCGCAGATTTCCTTGACGTCATTGGGTTTCTTAGCCCCCATCTCGCAGATGAACACCTGGTTGAAGGGCTTCATGTATTCCCTGACCGTGCGGATGACACCCATGGTGGTGTTGAACGAGCCCGGAGTCATGAGGACGTCGAACTCTTCGGAGAGGATACGGTGAAGGAAATGTTTTGTGGATGTCTTGCCGTACGACCCTGTGATGCCTATGACTTTCAGGTCTGGCATTGACTTCAGGATACGCGCGGCGTCGTTATAGTATCTCCGGTTAATGGCTTTTTCGACCGGTGTGAGGATAATGACAGCCAGGCAGACGGGCACCCAGGAAAGGAGGCCGAAGAGCAGCAGCGTGCCCACCTCGATCTGCACACCGTTATAGTATCCGGCGGCGTCGGTCCTCACACCGAGGAAGATGATTTCAAGAACGACCGGTATGATGACCAGCAGGGTTGCGACCCAGTATATTCGTTTCACACGTGCCGTGAAGACCAACGGTTTCTTGTATGTCCGGTGGGTGATGTTCCATATTTTCCACAGACAGACAATGGCGATGAGGGCGCAGTTGAGCGTGGTCGTCAGCAGCGTGGAGAAAAGAAGGAAGATGAGGGCGAGGTCAATGAGCCTCCAGCCGGAGGCGATGTCGGTTTTCAGCCATTTCCAGTAGCGCGACAGGAAGTAGCTGTTCTGCTGAAGCATCTGTATATCGTGCCGCAGGTTCAGGGTTACGTAGACGGCAACAATGATGTATACCAGGTCGAAATATATTGAGCCCATGATAGACTTCTGATTGAGTGTGAAAGGTTAATCTTCTGAGAGGCGGGTTGGTTTTGGCTTTTCAGTTGTGGAGGACCGAAGGTTCAACCCCGGGGTTGGGCGAAGTCCTTCTTGAAGAACTCCTGAATCACCGCTTTGAAACCCAAGGGATTGTCGAGGAAAGAATAGTGGCCGCAGCCGGGGAAGGCGACCAGACCTGAATCGGGGATGAGCTTCTCCATGGTTTTGGCGTCCGAGAGGGGAGTGGCGGTGTCGTTTTCTCCCCATACGAGCAGTGTCGGAGCCTTTATGCCCGGCATGGCGAACTTCAAGTCTTCGTTGACACAGCGGCTCATGACGCTGCGCATGACAGGCGATGAGTTGCGGTAGTCGGCCGAGCCGGTCTTGGCGCGCCGTTTCTCGATAATCTCTCCACCCTTTTTCTGACCGAAGAGGGTGAGGACAATCTTTTTGAAAAGCTTGAAACTGTATACCTTATAGTAGTATTTCAGCGAGCGTCGAGGTTTGATGCCGGCTGAGTCGACAAGGACGACTTTCGAAATCTCGGGAAGTCCGGCGGGTGCCGGCGTCCCGTCGGGATTCCGGTCTGTGTCAGAGGCGAGAAGTATCGAGACGCGTCCCCCGAAAGAGTGCCCGATGAGTGCCGGCCTGTCGAGGTTCAGGACGTGGATGAGCTCCGCCACGGCGTCGCGGAAATCCTGCACACCCCAAACCGTGGGAGGCTCGGAGCTCTGGCCGTGGCCCGGCAGGTCGATATTGATGACCCTCATCTTGGAGTCGAATATCTTGGCGATCGAGGCCACGGTGGTGGTGTTGCAGCCCCAGCCGTGCATGATGATGACCGGGCGCAGGTCAGTCTCGCCCGAGTCGGTGAAGTGTATCTTCGTACCCTTTATTCCTAAAGTGCGGTCTTCCATTCGTGTCAGTTCTGTCAGGATCCGGCGTTCAACATCGGGGTTACCGGCTCGTCGGCACAGAGCACCATGAGGAGGTTGCCGACGATGGCGGCGCGTTTCTCGTTGTCGAGCGTCACGACATTGTCGCGGTCAAGGCGGTCAAGGGCCATGCGCACCATGCTGACGGCCCCTTCGACGATTTTCTCGCGCGCCGAGATGATGGCGGTAGCCTGTTGGCGGCGAAGCATCACGGCGGCGATTTCGGGGGCGTATGCCAGATAGTTGAGTCGAGCCTCCACAACCTCTATGCCGGCCATGGCGAGACGTTCGTTAATCTTCTTCTCGAGCAGCTCGTTGATTTTCTCTCCGCCGTCGCGCAGTGTCAGCTCGTCGGGGTCGGAGTCTGTCTGGTCATAGGCAAAGTGGCCCGTGACCTCACGCAGTGCGGCGTCACTCTGAATGCGCACAAACTTGTCGAGCGCCATGTTGTTTATTCCCCCTTGGGCTCCGAGAGACTGTGAGTCAAGGTCAAAGACTACGCGATAGGTGTCCTTGATTTTCCATACGAGCACCATGCCGATGAGCACCGGGTTGCCGACTTTGTCGTTGACCTTGATTGGTTCGATATCCATGTTTCGGATACGGAGCGACAGCTTTATGCGCGACAGAAAGGGATTGACCCAGAAGAAGCCGACGTTGCGGCAGGTTCCGCGGTATTTTCCGAAGAATATCATCACCCTGGCTACGTTCGGTTCCTGCTGGAAGTAGCCCACACACCCGAGGACGAAGAGGATGAAGAGCACGACCTCAAGGATGATGGTCAGGGCCATGGCCTGCTCGCCGATGAACAGGCCGACACACAGCATGATGGCCGGCACGAGGATAAAGGTGAAGAAGATCATGGCGAAGCCGTTGATCCTCAAACCGGTAAAGGGATATTCCTTATTTTCGTTTTCCATTTTTATTCAGGAGTTGGAGGGGAGTTATCAATCAGGATAAATGATAAAAAGCCTTTGGCAGAGAGTCGGCGGTTAACGGAGAAATCTCTTCGTGATGTCACCGTAGGCGTCGATGCGCCTGTCACGCAGGAAGGGCCACCACTGACGGACGTTCTCACTGCGGTCCAGGTCGATGGGAACAACCTCCTCGACGGCCGAGTCTGTGGGTGCCTTGAAGAGGAACTCCCCCTGAGGGCCGGCGACGAAGCTTGAACCCCAGAAGTCTATGCCCGAAGTCGACTCTGACGGGTCTTCTTCAAACCCTATCCTGTTGACGGTGACCACGGGGAGGCCGTTTGCGACCGCATGACCCCTCTGGACCGTTATCCAGGCTTCGAGCTGACGTGCCTTCTCGTCTTCCGGGTCATCGGGATTCCACCCTATGGCTGTGGGATAGATGAGGAGCTCGGCACCCTTCATGGCCATTAGGCGTGCGGCTTCGGGATACCACTGGTCCCAGCAGACGAGTACGCCGAGGCGTCCGACCGACGTCTCTATGGGCTCGAAGCCGAGGTCGCCGGGTGTGAAGTAGAACTTCTCATAAAAGCCGGGGTCGTCGGGAATGTGCATCTTGCGGTAAATGCCCGCCACGCTACCGTCCTTTTCGAAGACGACAGCCGTGTTGTGATACAGGCCCGGAGCGCGTCTCTCGAAGGTGCTGGTGACGAGGACGACCCCATTCTCGCGTGCGGCCTGGCCGTAAATCTCCACAAAGTCACCGGGGAGCGACTCCGAGAGTCCGAAGTTCTCTACGTTTTCGGTCTGACAGAAGTAGAGGGAGTCATGGAGCTCGGAGAGCACCACCAGCTGGGCACCGTCCGAGGCGAGGTTGGCGATGGCCTCGACGTTCCGCCGCCGGTTTCCGGCTATGTCGTCGTTGAAGAAATGTTGAACTATACCGGTTTTGACAATATTGGGTTCATTCATATCTCAAAGCATTAAGGTTTCTCAGAGCATCGGGGTCGCTCAGAGCATTAGGGTTTGGTTGAAGGCCCCTTCGGGAATCTGCATCGTCGCGCAGTGTAGCGAGCCGTGCTGATGGAGCAGCGTGGTGCAGTCTACTCCCACGACCTCGTGGTCGGGATATGCGATGCGGACTGTCTGACAAGCGAGATGGTCGTTCTGGGGCTGCCCGTATGTGGGCATGAAGATGTGGCGGTTGAAGACAAGGTAGTTGGCGTATGTTGCCGGCAGACGGTTGCCTTCAGCGTCATATATCGGGTCAGGGAGCGGCAGCTCTACGAGGTTGTAGGGTTCTCCGAGCGGAGTGCGGAACATGGCCAGCTGGGCCCTCATTTTCAGCAGTTCCTCAAACTGGCTGTCATCGACGTTGCGGCATCCGGTGAAGAGGATTGTGTCGTGGGGGGCCATGCGGGCAAGGGTGTCTATGTGTGAGTCGGTGTCGTCGCCTTCAAGTGCACCATAGTCGAGCCACAGGATATGGTCGGCACCCAGGCGGTCATGAAGAATCCGGTTCAGCTCCTCTTTGGACTTGCCCCCGTTTCGGTTGGGGGAGCAGAGGCATCTTGATGTGGTCAGTACCGTCCCCTCACCGTCGGTGTCGACTGAGCCCCCTTCCAGCTCGAAGTCGCGCTCGTTTCTGTAAGTTTCGGGCATGATGACGTATCTCTCCCTGAGTCGGAGGTTGACAAGGTTGTCTTTGTCGGCGGCGAACTTCAGCCCCCAGCCGTTGAACCCGAAATCGAGCGTGCGGAGCCTTTCTTCGCGGATGACGGTCAGCGGACCGTAGTCGCGGGTCCAGGTGTCGTTATATGGAATCTCGAGAACGGTCAGACGGTCTTCCTTCACTCCGGCAAAGGCTGCGGCCGCCTCTTCTCTGTCACGGCAGAGGGCGATGACATGATAGTCGGCCGAGGTGAAGGCACGCAGGAGCCTGTTATATTGGTCCAAAGCTTCCCTCAGGATATAGTCCCAGTCGGTATGCGAGCCGGGAATGGCGACGAGGATATAGTCGCACGGTGTCCATTCGGGAAGGAATTTCACTTTTTTCATCTTTCTTACGGAGAGATTTTTATGAGGTGGCCTGTCAGAGACAGTTTCAGCCCGGTCCGACGTGGCCCGGGGCAAAATGAACTACAAAAGTAACAATAAATGGCGTGTATAAAAAGAGTTCGCGGGATTTTTTGTAATTTCGCGATTAAGAAAGACCAAAAAACATAGCGAAATGAACGAGAACGATACTCCGCGCCAGTTTGCGGCTGTCAAGGCGGTATGCCGTGAAGTGTTTGAAAACAAGCTCCGTGACTACGGAACCTCATGGCGTGTCATGCGCCCGATGTCGCTCACGGACCAGATCATGATTAAGGGCCGCCGCATACGCTCTATAGAGGAGAAGGGTGAGCATGCCGTCAATGAGGGTATCGAGCCGGAGTTCATCGGCATCGTCAACTATTGTGTCATCGCCCTCATTCAGCTGCGTTTGGGCTATGGCGAGCCTATAGGCACAGAAGAGGCCCTGAGACTCTATGACGAGGAACTGGACGCCGCCACGTCTCTCATGATGAACAAGAACCATGACTATGACGAGGCTTGGCGCGATATGCGTGTCAGCTCCTTCACCGACATTATACTCCAGAAGTTGCTGAGGACAAAACAGATAGAGTTTAATGACGGAAAGACGAAAGTCAGCGAGGGTGTCGACGCGAACTACATGGACATGATAAACTATGCCCTCTTCGCCCTCATAAAACTGATGCGTCCATGACCGATGTAACGAGGACAGGCGCCTCAATCGAGGATGGGCCGAAAGCAGCGGCCTCCATGACGGAACGTTTACATTCATTTCCGAAACGTGTCCTGCCCGAGGGGTGGAAGATATGGCTGACGTGGCTGCTGAGGATAACGGTCGGTGCCACTTTCATCTTCTCCGGTTTCGTGAAAGGTGTCGACCCCTGGGGGACTATCTTCAAAATCAACGACTATCTCGGCGCGATGTCCGTGCCGGTCTGGCCGACCCTGGTCAATGCCGGGGCCATAGCCATGTGCGTCTTCGAGTTTCTCATCGGGGTGTTTATACTGTTGGGCTGCTTCAGACGCTCCGCGCCGATACTGGGTCTGTGCTTCATGGCAGTGATGCTCCCCCTGACAGGGTGGATATGGTACGCCCATCCGGTGAGCGACTGCGGATGTTTCGGCGATGCCGTCGTCATCTCGGACGCCATGACGTTCTGGAAGAACGTTTTTCTCACCTTGGGTTTCATCTGGCTGGTGAAGTTCAACCGCCTTGCCTCCTGTCTTGTCACTCCCTATCTGCAGTGGGTGCTCCTCGTTTTCTCGGGGCTCTATCTGTTCGTGCTCGCCGAGATAGGCTATCTTTATCAGCCTTTGCTTGACTTCAGACCTTTCCCGGTCGGTACTTCATTGGCTCAGGCTGAAGAGGGACAAACGGACACTGACGAAGAGTACGTCTTTGTATATCACCGCGGCGCGGAGGAGAAGATAGTGGGGGAGAATGACGAACTGCCTTCAGAGTCTGACGGCTGGGAGTTTGTGGAGACGCGTCCGGCATCGGCAGCAGAGGCCGTAGGGAAGGGTGATGAGGAAAGACATAGTTTCCGGATTTGGTCGGAAGACGAGGATGTCACCGAAGAATACGTAACCGGAGAGGGTCCGAAACTGTGGCTTATGATGCCGGCCTTGAATGAGGTCTCAATCTCCGAAACCTGGGAAATCAATAACATCTATGACTGGTGCGAGAGGCATGGCGTAGACTTTTTCGCCGTGGTGAACGGAAGCCCCGAGGAGATAGAACGGTGGAAGGATCTGTCTCTGGCCGAGTATCCCATCTTCAACTCTGAGGACACCCTGATAAAGGAAGTTGTCCGTGGAAAAGTGGCGCTTGTCTATACCCTCGACGGTGAGATAAAATGGAAAAGCACGCTGAACGCGTCGTGGAGACCCGGTTTTGAGAACGATTCACTGACCGACCTGTCAGAGCTTAACCATGACAACAAGACCCTGCTGCGCAACATCACGATGATGTACCTCTCCATCATCCTTGTGCTGGTGGCTGTGTCGTTCTTCAAACCCATGATGGCGCTTTTCAGAAAACGCAGGGAGACCGGGGATGATGTCACTCATGGTGATAGGGTTCACCGCGGAGAATAGTCATCGCGCGGAAAATCTGTTCGGTAAAGAACAGGCGGACCATCTCGTGACTGAAGGTCATCTTTGAGAGCGAAACCTTTCCGTCGGCGCGGTCATAGACCTCTTTCGAGAAGCCGTAGGGACCGCCGACAACGAAGATGAGTTTCTTGCGGCCGCTGACCATCATGGAGTTGATGAACTCCGAAAACTCTACTGAGGTATACATTTTTCCCCGCTCGTCCAACAGTATCACGCAGTCGGAGGTCGAGACGTTTGACAGTATCAGGCGTCCCTCGGCCTCTTTCTGTTGCTCCTCGCTCAGCTTGCGGGTGTTCTTCAGGTCTGGCAAACATTTGAGTGTGAAAGGAATGTAACGTCTCAGACGTTTGCAGTAGTCGTCTATTCCGGTCTGGAGATAAGCTGAATTGGTTTTTCCTATGGTGAGCAGTTCGATATCCATGATGAGTTATGGCATCTTTAAGACCCGTTTCTAAAAAATGGCTGTAGCGTGGACTTCAGCCTTTTCTATTAAACTTTAAATTGTTAATTTTGCAAAAATAACCATTATTCTGCAAAACAGCACAAATATGAAGACAAAAGACGAACTCATTGACGCTCTCCTGGACCTGGCCTTTGCCGAGGACCTCGGTGACGGTGACCATACGACGCTCTCGACCATTCCGGCGGACGCGATGGGAAGATCGAAGCTTCTCGTGAAAGAGGAGGGCGTTTTGGCCGGTGTGGAGGTTGCGAAGAAAGTCCTTCACAAGGTAGACCCCACGATTAAGGTGGATGTCATGATAGAGGACGGCGCACACGTCAAGCCCGGCGACATCGCTTTTGTGGCCGAGGGACCTGTGAGGGCCCTTCTTATCGCGGAGCGCACGATGCTCAACATAATGCAGAGGATGAGCGGTGTGGCCACTGTCACCCGCCGCTATCAGGATGAGCTCAAGGGATTGAAGACAAAAGTCCTCGATACCCGAAAGACGACTCCCGGAATGCGTATGCTCGAAAAGGAGGCTGTCGCTCTCGGGGGCGGAAAGAATCACCGTATCGGCCTGTTCGACATGATTCTTATAAAGGATAACCACGAAGACTTTGCGGGTGGCCTGGAGAAGGCTGTCGAGAGGGCAAAGGCGTACTGCAAGGAAAACGGGAAGGACCTTAAGATTGAGGTTGAATGTCGCTCGCTCGAGGACATTCAGCGCGCCCTTGACTGCGGTGGCGTGGACCGTATCATGTTCGACAACTTCACCCCCGAGCAGACTGTGGAGGCCGTGAAGCTTGTGAACGGTCGCGCTGAGACGGAGTCTTCTGGGGGCATCACGCTCGAGAACCTGAGACAGTACGGTGAAACGGGCGTGGATTATATCTCCGTTGGCGCCATCACCCACAGTGTCAAGGGCCTTGACCTTTCGTTCAAGGCCTTCTGAAACTTCAAGGCCTTCTGATATTTTGAGGTCATCTGAAACTTTAAGTCCTTCTGACCTTTAAAGGCCTTCTGATAAACTTCTGTCACATACTTTGTCAAAGAAGATAACAAAACCGTTCAGGTTTAAACGATTTGAAGTCCAACATGCCCAAAGCGCCCATAAAGTGGGCGTGGACGGTGTGTTGGTCGGCTTGTTGGCGCCAGTTCCTTCAAGTACCGAGTATCTACGGATACTTGATGTGGGCTGCGGCTGTGGCATCATCTCGCTCATTTTGGCTCAGAGGCTTGTCGACCTTGGGCTTGATTTCTATGTGACTGCACTTGATATAGACAGTGCTTCTGTTTTCGAGGCTGAACGCAATTTTCTAAATTCGGATTGGGCGAGCCATCTCTGTTCAGTGCGCTGGTCTTTTGACGGTGTCCCTGCCGGCGCTAAACTTGACCTTGTTGTCTCGAATCCACCGTATTTCGATGCCGGAGTGACGAATCCGGAGACGAGGCGTGAAGTGGCTCGACACAACGGTGAATTGTCGCCTGAAACCTTGATAGACCGTAGCCCGGAGATACTGAGAGAGAACGGCCGTTTGGCAATGATTGTCCCGGCCGATAGGTGTGAGGAGCTGATTGAACGGGCGCGCTCGAAGAATCTGAGCCTGACGCGCAGGATTGATGTCAGAGGTCATGCGTCTGCCCCGATAAAGCGGGCGGTCCTTGACTTCACCTTATGTTCGGATAAAGCGCAAGCTGAAAGCGCAGTTCACACCGCAGAACATTCACTCCTAACGTTGGAGACCGCACCCGGAGTTCCTACGGAGGAGTACCGACAACTCGGAAAGGATTTCTATCTGTATTTCTGAGTTGATAATCAGAATTTTAGGTGAATATGCCACAGGCATGTCCCTGCAATTCAATTGAATAAATAACTCCGGCGGCTGCCATTGAATGGTAACCGCCGGAGTTATTTATATCTGTAATTACTCCCTTGTTGGGAGGTCCGGGTTATTCTTCGGTCTGAGATTCAGCGTATTCCTTCAGGAGCTTTTCCTGTACGTCGCCGGGAACGAGCTCGTAGTTGGAGAACTCCATGGAGAAGGAAGAGCGTCCTCCGGTGATGGAGCTGAGAGAGGTCGAGTAGCTGGCCATCTCTTTGAGGGGCACTTTCGCATTGATCTTTTCGATACCGTTCTCAGAAGACATGCCCATGATGATGCCGCGGCGTCCCTGAAGGTCGCTCATCACGTCACCCATTGCGTCGGCGGGCACGAGTACCTCAACGTCATAGATGGGTTCGAGAATCTTCGGCTTGGCATTGCGGAAGGCCTCTGAGAAGGCGTTGCGGCCGGCAAGACGGAATGAGATTTCATTCGAGTCTACCGGGTGCATCTTACCGTCATAAATCATGACGCGAACGTCACGGGCGTACGATCCGGTCAGGGGACCCTGTTCCATGCGGTCCATCAGACCCTTGACGATGGCGGGGATGAAACGGTCGTCGATAGAGCCGCCGACGGTGCAGTTGTAGACCATCAGCTTGCCGCCCCATTCGAGCGGAAGTTCCTGCTTGTCGCGGATCTTGAGCTTGAACTCCTGGTTTCCGAACTTGTAGCCATCGGGTTCGGGCATGCCTTCGGTATAGGGTTCGATGATGAGGTGAACCTCACCGAACTGGCCTGAGCCGCCAGACTGTTTCTTGTGACGGTAGTCGGCGCGTGCGGCGGTGGTGATGGTCTCGCGATACGGAATCTTCTGTTCTTCGAAGTTGACTGCGAGCTTCTCGTTGTTCTCAAGACGCCACTTCAGTGTGCGGAGGTGGAACTCACCCTGACCCTTGACGAGAGTCTGCTTGAGCTCTTTTGACTGCTCGATGAGCCATGTGGGGTCTTCCTCGTGCATTCTTGTCAGCAGGCCGTTGAGTTTCTCGGCGTCGCCTTCATTGACGGGCTTGATTGCGCGCACATAGCGGGGAGCGGGATATTTGATGAAGTCGAACTGCCACTCGATACCCTTCTCATCGAGGGTGTTGCCGGTGCGGACATCTTTCAGCTTCACGGCTGCGCCGATGTCGCCTGCCTTCAGTTCATCGATGGGGGTGCGGAGCTGGCCGCAGACCGTGAAGATCTGACCGAGGCGCTCCTTGCTTCCGCGAGAAACGTTGTCAAGGTCGGCGCCGGCTTTGAGAGTACCGCTCATCACCTTGAAGTAGGAAACTTCACCGATATGGGGCTCTACAGAGGTCTTGAAGAAGAACACGGAGAGGGGACCGTTGCTGTCGGGCTTGACCTCAACACCTTCGGTTGTCTCGGGAGCGGGCATGTCGTCTACGAAGGGGCAGACGTTGCCGAGGAATTCCATCATGCGGCGGACGCCCATATCCTTGGCTGCGCTGACCACGATGACGGGAAGGATTGAACGGTCTATGAGGCCTTTGCGGATACCGTTACGCATCTCGTCTTCGGTGAGGTGACCCTCTTCGAAATATTTTTCCATCAGGGTCTCGTCGTTCTCGGCGGCTGCCTCCACGAGTGCGTGGTGAAGCTCATTGGCCTTGTCCATCTGGTCGGCGGGAATCTCGCTGATTGTCGGCACACCGCCGTCGGGACCCCACTCGTATTTCTTCATGAGGAGAACGTCGATGAGGGCGTTGAAGCCCGGGCCCGACTGGAGGGGATACTGGATAGGAATAACCTTCGAACCGAAGTCTTCGCGGAGCTGCTCAAGCACGTTGTCGTAGTCCGCTTTCTCACCGTCGATCTTGTTGATGGCGAAGATGACGGGCTTCTTGAGCCGGGAGGTCGTGCGGTAGATGTTCTGGGTTCCCACCTCGACGCCATATTCCGCGTCGATGGTGATGACACCTATATCAGTCACGCCGAGGGCGGTGTAGGCGTTACCAACGAAATCATCGGCTCCGGGACAGTCAATGATATTAAGTTTCTTATTGTTGAACTCAGCATTGAACACAGTGGAGAATACCGAGTAGCCATATTCTTTTTCGACGGGGAAGTAGTCGGAAACGGTGTTTCCGGCCTCGATTGTTCCACGACGTTTTGTCACGCCACACTCGAAAATCATCGATTCTGCGAGTGTGGTTTTACCGGAGCCCTTCGAGCCGAGAAGGGCTATGTTCTTGATTTCATTAGTGTTGTAAATCTTCATGGATTTGCAAGATATGGGTTTAGTTTATTCCTTCGGAGAGGTTCTCTCACACTGCTGCGGGAAAACGAACGCAATTTATAAAAAATTCATGAGAAAAACGACATTAATATTTATGTTAAAAAACATATTTTTGGCTACTCTTTGTATAATGACTCCTTTTGACTATCTTTGTACAGCTGTTTCCGGCTCTCGCCGAGAGGGCCGGGAGACAATTTTAATCTTTAGATAAGTAGTTCTTAAAAATTAATGAGCGTATAAAACTTACTTATCGCTTAGTCAATCCGGGTGCGGAATGAAGGAGCTTAGCGAGCTAAGCGACTGAATGACAATCCCGGAGTGACAAGCGAGAATAAGTTTTATAGCTCAAGATTTGAAAACTACTTATTATCGATTAATTTTTAAGAACTACTTATATAGTACCTAAAACATTTCGATACCTTAATATAATACCTAAATACAATGAT